>JAFYTP010000037.1 GCA_017558775.1 Bacteroidales bacterium
AAGGACTTAAGTATTTAATAAACAATTAATTAACAAACAATGGTTAACCAGTACGAAACCGTTTTCATTGCAACTCCCGTTTTGTCTGAGGCCCAGATGAAGGAAGCGGTTGCCAAGTACACCCAGCTCATCCGCGACAACGGCGGTGAGGTCGTGTACGAAGAGGATTGGGGCCTGCGCCAGCTCGCCTACCCGATCCAGCACAAAACCACAGGTTTTTACTACCTGATTGAGTTCAAGGCCGACTCTCAGTTCGTGAACACCCTCGAGACCCAGTATCACCGTGACGAGCGCATCATCCGCTTCCTGACTGTCGCCCTGGACAAGGACGCCATCGCTTACGCCGAGAAGCGCCGCGCGAACAAGGCTGCCAAGGCCGCTGCCGCCGAGGCTCCCAAAGCTGAAGAAGAGTAATCGTTAGGAGGAATTTATCATGGCAAACGAAAACAGCGAAATCCGTTATCTCAACCCTCCGACCGTCGAGGTGAGAAAGAAGAAATACTGCCGCTTCAAGAAGGCGGGTATCAAGTATGTCGACTACAAGGACCCTGAGTTCCTCAAGAAGTTCCTCAACGAGCAGGGTAAGATCCTTCCCCGCCGTATCACCGGTACTTCCCTGAAATTCCAGCGCAAGGTCGCCCAGGCCATCAAGCGGGCCCGTTCCCTTGCTCTTCTTCCGTATGTTACTGACCTTCTTAAATAATCTGCCTTATGGAAATCTTGCTGAAGAAAGATGTGGCCAATCTCGGCTACGCCGGTGAAATCGTCAAGGTCAAGGCCGGTTATGCGATGAATTATCTCGTGCCGCAGGGCTTCGCCACCGTGGCCACCGAGTCCGTGAAGAAGCAGCACGCTGAGACCCTCCGCCAGAGGGCTCACAAGGAGGCCAAGCTCGTCGCCGACGCCGAGGCTCTCGCTGCCACGATCAACGCGCAGGTTCTCGAAGTCTCCGCCAAGGTCGGTGAGACCGGCAAGCTCTATGGTTCCATCACCACCGAGCAGCTCGCCGAGGCCCTCGCCGCCAAGGGACTGAACATCGAGAAGAAGGACATCACCATCCTCGCCGACGAGGTGAAGGAGCTGGGTTCCTACGAAGCTGTCGTGAAGCTCTACAAGGGCATCAAGGGCACCTTCAAGTTCAACGTGGTCGCCGAGTAATCCGGACCCCGAAACACAGAAAACCCGACCTTTCAGGCCGGGTTTTTTCTTGCATACAGGGAAGCGTTGTTTTATCTGAAACGCTTGTAATGAGCTGATGGACAGGAACTTTCGGTGCAAGATTGTAAAGGGCTGAAAATTTGCACCTTTCGCTTTCCGGATATACCTTTGTCGCGATACCTGTCGCCCGGGATCCGGTCGACACGCAAATGGCCCGTCTGCCTGAGGGTATCGACCGAAAAAGGTTGGCTTCGCGAGCCAACCTTTTTTCTTTAAGCTTCGTCCTTCGGTTTTTCGTCCTTGGGCTTTTCCGGTTCGTCGCCGTGGGAGTCCTTGTACTTGAAGCGGCGGATCTTCTGGGTGGCCGTCTTTTCGAACGGCTCCTTCATCGCATCGACCTCGCCGATCTTGGAATTCTTGCCCACGGTCTTGTTGACCCAGTCCAGGACGGCCTTCTTGCGGGCTTCCAGTTCCTCGAACCATTTGTCCTCGGTGGCCTGGTCCCAGTCGATGGCGTTGTCGTTGAACTTGACGAGGGCGACGAGCTTGCCGTCGCGCTCCATCACGAGGGATTCCTCCACGCCTTCGATGTTGTTGATCACCTGCTCGATCTCCTCCGGGTAGATGTTCTCGCCGGAAGGGCCCAGGATAGTGTTGTTGAGGCGTCCCTTGATGTAGAAGTTGCCCTGCTCGTCCATCGTGGCGACGTCGTTGGTGTGGAACCAGCCCTGGTCGTCCAGGACCTGGAATGTGCGCTCGGGATCCTTGTAGTAGCCAAGCATCACGTTGTCGCCGCGCACAACGATCTCGCCTTCGCCGGTTTCGGGGTTCTGGTTGTCCAGGCGGACATCGACCTTATAGGTGGCCACGCCGATGGAACCCAGGTGCTTTTTCCGGTCCACGAAGACGTTGCACACCAGCGGGGCGGTTTCGGTGAGGCCGTAGCCGATGGCGTACGGGAACTTGCACTCGATGAGGAACTGCTCCACCGCGGGATCGAGCTTGGCGCCGCCGATGCCGAAGAAGGTCAGCTTGCCGCCGAAGGATTTCACCATCCGCCGGCCGATGAACCAACGGAGGATGTGCGGCATTTTCTGGTCCGCCCAGGAGAGCACGCGGCTCTTCTGGATGGTGGGCAGGACGCTGTTCTTGACCACCTTCTCGATGATCAGCGGCACGGAGCACACGACGGTGGGACGGATCTTCTTCATCGCCCCGAGCAGGATGGTCGGGGTCGGTGGTTTCTGGAGCGTATAGCAGGTCGCGCCCACATAGAAGGAATAGAGCGTGGAAATGCTCATTTCATAGGCGTGGGCGGCCGGGAGAATGCTCAGGAAGCGATCCTTCTTGCCGCACTGCTTCGCCTTGAAGGCGGCGGCGAGATTGCTGCTCAGGTTGCGGTGGCTCAGCATCACGCCCTTCGCCTTGCCGGTGGTGCCGGAGGTGTAGATGATGCAGGCCAGGTCGTCCGGGGCGGGATCCTTCACCCATCCGTTGCATTTGAAATCCTCCTTGTCCTTCTTGAGGAACTCGAAGGTTTCAATGTCGATGATAAGGGTGAGCTTCTTCTTGCACTCCTCGCTGAGCTTGGGCATCATCCGCTTGGAGATGAAGATGACCTTGGACTCGGAGTGGTTCAGGATATTGGTGAGCTCGTGTTCGGAACTGTCCGGCAGGACGGGGACGGCGACGCGGCCGAAGGCCGTGGCCGAAAAGAACGCGACCACCCAGTTGGGCATGTTCTGCGAGAAGATGGCGACCCGGTCGCCGTGCTTGATGCCGAAGCGGGACATCCGCTGGGAAAGCCGCTCGGTCTTGGTGCGGAAATCCGCGTAGGTATATTGCTGACCGCCGTCTACGAACTGGTAGGCGACCTTTTTCGCATAGTTGGTGGTGGCGTAGTCAAAAACCTTTTGAAGGGTGGTGCAAAAGTTCTCGCGGTATCTGTACTTCCGCAAGGCTTTGTAGGGACTCTTGAGTTTCTTGGCCATTTATTGTTGTTTAAGGTACGATGAATCCGTCCTTGTGCTTCCCCTGGAGGCCCATCGGACGGTAATGGTCGTAGACGCGCTTCATGTCGGCTTTGGTGTCGTCGGTGAGCTCGATGGGCTCGCCCACGCTGATCTGCTTCTTGCCCCAGTCAAAGTACCCGGCATAAACGGTGGAGCCGGTTTCACGGGCGATCAGGTGGAAGCCGGTCTTCCAGCGCTTGGTGGGTTTGCGGGTGCCTTCGGGGGCGATGGCGAGATGGAACTCGTCCTCGGACTCCATCTCGTGGATCAGGCTCCGGACCATCGCGGCCGGGCTTTCGCGGTCCACGGGAACGGCGCCGCAGGCGCGGAGGATGGGACCCAGGGGCCAGAAGAAGAATTCCTTCTTGATCATGATATGGGCTGTCTTCCCGAACTGGGTATAGAACAGGTAGCTGACCAGGAAATCCCAGATGGTGGTGTGCGGAACGCCCAGGACGATGGCTTTCTTCGCTTCCATCGGACCGCCGATGCTGGTCCAGCCGAGACGGCGGAGCAGCCAGCCGCAGAACTTCGCCCAACCGGGACTTACGGTGTGCTTTTTCTTTGCCATAATCAGATGTTTACGTCTTCGAGTTCCTCCTCGCTGCGGAGGTTCTCCATGATGAAGAGCTGACGCTCGCCGGTGTTGTCGCCCATGTAGAATTCCATGATCTCGGAGATGGATTCCTCGTCGGCGAGCTTGACCGGATCCAGGCGCATGCTGTCCCCGATGAAGTCCACGAACTCGTGGGAGGAGATTTCGCCGAGACCTTTGAACCGGGTGATCTCCACGCCGGTCTTGAGGTCCTTGACGGCCTTCTCCTTCTCGTCGATGGAGTAGCAGTAGCGCGTCGATTTCTTGTTGTGCACCCGGAAGAGGGGTGTCTGGAGGATGTGGACGTGGCCGCGGCGGATCAGGTCCGGGTAATACTTCATGAAGAAGGTGAGGACCAGCATCCGGATGTGCATGCCGTCGTCATCGGCATCGGTGGCGACGATGATGTTGTTGTAGCGGAGGTCGTCGAGGTCCTCCTCCACGCCGAGGGCGGAGATGAGCAGGTTCAGCTCCTCGTTCTCGGCCACTTTCTTGCGGCTTTCCTTGTAGCAGTTGATGGGCTTGCCCCGCAGGGAGAAGACGGCCTGCGTATTGGCGTTCCGCACCTTGGTGATGGTACCCGACGCGGAGTCGCCCTCCGTGATGAAGATGGAAGTTTTCTCGCGCTCGTCTTCCTTGTTTTTCAGCGGTTTATCGTTGAAATGGATCCGGCAGTCGCGGAGTTTCCGGTTATAGACATTGGCCTTCTTGTTCCGTTCGCGGGTCTTCTTC
The DNA here is from genome assembly GCA_017558775.1 of Bacteroidales bacterium. GTDB lineage: Bacteria > Bacteroidota > Bacteroidia > Bacteroidales > UBA932 > Cryptobacteroides. Next base: position 4,498 of record JAFYTP010000037.1, read on the forward strand.
TGGATGCCGGCGATCTCCTCGCGTTCGGCCTGGGACTCCTTGATCTTCTTCTCGATGACCGGGACGATGTCCAGGTGCATGTGGAGGTAGTTGTCCAGGTTCTTGGACACGAAGTCGTTGATGAAGCTGCGGATGGTGGGGCCGCGGTCGGTGGAGGTGCTGCCGTCCTTGTTCTTGACCTGCGTCTCCCACATGTAGGTGGAGCCGAGCTTGGTCTTGGTCTGGCCCTCGAAGATCGGTTCCTGGATCTGGATGGCGATGGCGCCCACCACGCCCTGGCGCACGTCCTCGGGCTTGTAGTCCTTCTTGAAGAAGTCCTTGAAGGTTTTGGCGATGGCCTCGCGGTAAGCCGCGAGATGGGTGCCGCCGTCGCGGGTGTTCTGGCCGTTGACGAAGGAGGAGATGTTCTCGCCGTAGCTGTTGCCGTGGGTGAGGACGATCTCGATGTCCGGGCCTTCGATGTGGATCAGGGGATAGAGCGGCTTCTCGGCCATGTTCTCGGTGACGAGGTCCAGGAGGCCGTTTTCGCTCTTATAGGGAACCCCGTTCAGGACGAGGGTGAGACCTTTCTTCAGGTAGGAATAGTTCTTCACCATCGTCTCCACGATGTCCATGTGGAAGGCGTAACCTTCGAACATCTGTTCGTCGGGGGTGAAGCGGATGAGAGTGCCGTTCTTTTCGTTCGATTCGCGCTGGCCGCTCTCCAGGAGGATGCCGCGGCTGAAGTGGGCGAAGGAGGACTGGCCGTCGCGGTAGGATTCCACCAGGAAGTCGGAGGACATCGCGTTCACGGCCTTGGTGCCGACGCCGTTCATACCCACGGACTTCTGGAAGGAAGCCGTGTCGAACTTGCCGCCGGTGTTCAGCTTGGAAACCACGTCCACCACCTTCCCGAGGGGAATGCCGCGGCCGAAGTCGCGCACGGTCACGGTCTTGTCCTCGTCGATGGTGATGTCCACGCGCTTGCCGTAGCCCATCGAGAACTCGTCGATGGAGTTGTCGATGACTTCCTTCAGGAGGACGTAGATGCCGTCTCCCTGCCGTTCACCGTTGCCCAGACGGCCGATGTACATACCGGAACGTCTCCGGATGTGTTCGTACCACTCCAGGGTGATGATGTTTTCCTCACTGTAGTCGGATCCTTTCTTCAGAGTCTCGTCAGCCATTTCTACCTTGTTTCTCTATCCCACAAAGATAAGGAATTTTCCCCACAAAGCCAATTTCATCCTATTGGATGAGTCCGACCAGGAAGAGATTGATGAGCGGGCGCGCCGGGCAGTTGGTGGTGAGGGTGAGCATGACCACCGTTTCGCCCTTCGGAAGCTTGGAAGTGTCCAGTTTCGCGTGGATGACGCCCTTCTTCTGGGGGGCTGTATTTTCGGGGAAGGCTGCGGAAAAGCCCTTCGTGTCAGCATCCGCGCTGTAGAACTTCAGGTCGCTCTTGCCTTTGTTCGTGAAGGTGAACTCGGCCATGATCTGGCTGCCGGCCTTGACGGTGCCGAAGGAGACGGTGCTCTCGTCGAAGATGCACTGGGCGGCGTTCTTCCGCTGCTCGGGCGTCCAGTCGGCGAAGTTGCCGCGGGTAAGGGCCGTGAAAGACAGGGGCTTATCGGCCTTCTTCCCATTCAGGACGGGGGTGGCGTAATAGGTATGGCTGCCCCAGACCTTGGCGTCGGACTTGATGGTGAAACGCATCGCGGCGGTCTCACCGGCCGGGATGGTGGCGGGGGAAACCTCGACGGCAAGGTTCGGGGAAACATCGGCAAAGGTGACCTTCAGAGGCTGTTTTCCCAGGTTCGCGATCTTGGCTTCCTCCCCGGAGGATTCACCCTGGAGGATGTTCGGAACCTTGTACTGGAGGGACTTGAGGCCCAACGTGCCGAGCTTCACGTCGCCATAGAGTTCGGCGACGGATTTTTTCTTCTCGTGCACGACGCCGCGCAGCCGCAGGATGACGGGCTTGCTGAGACCGGCGATATAGACGGTAAGGGTCTTGTCGAAGGGAACGGGACCATCCTCGTTCTTGTAGGTGGCGGAGATGGTGCCGGACTTGCCGGGCTGGAGCGGTTCCCGCGTCCACTGCGCGTCCGTGCAGCCGCAGGAGGTAACCACCTCATAGATGGCGACGGCTTCCTTGCCGATATTCTTGACCGTGAAAGTGCAGGAAAGCGGGCCGTCATTCATGCTGACGTCGCCGAAATCGTGGACCGTCTTGTCGAACTCCACGATGTCTTCCACCGGGACCGCGTCGTCCGTGCTTTCGTCCGGGGCGAGGGCCATCCCCGGGTTCTCCACAGTCTGGCCCAACTCTTGCATAGCCTTCTTCACCTCGGCGCTGTTGGCGTTGCGGCAACTGCCGGTGGCCGCGAGAATTGCGGCGGCGATCAATAACTCTTTCATCATGTGACAAAGTTACAAGGTGAATGTTTGAAAACCAAATTTATTGCTTAAATTTGCACACCCAGAACTGAAACTACAACAATTCAAAGATTAAAAAACTATGGCTTACGTAATCAATCCCGACCTCTGCATGGCATGCGGAACCTGCCAGGGCGAATGCCCGACCGGCGCCATCAACGAAGGCGATGTCTACAGCATCGACGCGAACATCTGCATTGACTGCGGCACTTGCGCCGGCGTCTGCCCGGCCGAGGCCATCGCTCCCGGCGAGTAATCTCCGACAGCGAACGGAAACACAAAACTCCCGACCTTGAAGGCCGGGAGTTTTTTTGTTTGAGAGGGGAGTCTATTCCGCCTCGGCGGTGTTCGCGGGCTTCATCACCACTTCGATGAAGTTGTCCTGGGCGAGGACTTCCTGCAGCACGGACTGCATCTTCTCCTTGGTGAGGCCGTTGATGGCGGCTTCGTTGTCGGCGTCGATGTCACGGCCGTAGCGGAGGTAGGACTCGAGGGCGCTCTGCCAGTAGGAGTTGTTCTGGCGGCGTTCCGGGAGCTTCTTCTTGAGGTTCTGGACGGCCTGATTCACCTCTTCGTCGGTGGGACCGTTCGCGGCCAGATCCATGATACCTTCGATGGCGAGCCCGCGGAGCTTGTCGCACAGGGACGGCTTGGCGGCGAATTCCACGTTGATTCTCACACGCTCCTCGGGACGGCGGGAGAAGCTGGCGACGGCGCTGGCGCCGTAGGTGCCGCCTTCATCCTCGCGCAGGGTGTTCGTGTAACGGACGTCCAGGACATAGGCGATGGCGTCCAGGGCGGCCTTGCGCTCGGCGGTGTAGGGGAGATAGGCGCTGTAGACCTGCTCGACCGTGCTCATCGGGGTCTGCATGTCCACATTGATGATGTCCTCGATGCGGCCCCGCGGCATGCGGTCGCCGTTATCGACCCACTTCAGGGCCTTCTTGCCCTTCGGGATGGAACCGATGTACTTCTCCACCAGCGGTTTGATGGTGTCGATGTCGACGTCACCCACCACGACGAAGGTGGAACCGGCGGCATCGTTGAACAGCATCCGGTAATACTTCTCCAGCGTCTCGAGGTTCGCGGCTTCGACAGTCTCCAGGGAGATGGTCTGATGGCGCGGGCTGTCGTTGTACAGGACCTTGTTGAATTCCTGGTCGAGCTTGTAGTTCGGCTGGCCCATCAGGTTCGGAAGGATGGCCTTGAGCTGGTTGATGCCGTTGTCGTACTCGTCCTGGTCGAAGCGGGGATCGGTGTAGAGCAGATACAGCAGCTGCAGGGCGGTTTCCAGGTCCTTCTGGTTGGCCTGGCCTTCGATACCGTGGTCGAGCGTATTGAAATACGGGTTGAGGGAGACGGTCTTGCCGGTGAGCATCTTGGAGAGCTGGGTGCCGGAGAAACCGGCCACGCCGGAATTGCGCTTGAACAGGGCGACGATGTTGTTGTCGAAGGAGGCGATGTCGGCGTCGGGAACGAGGCTGCTGCCGCCGTCCTTATAGAAGTCGAACAGGATCTGGTCCTTCTTGTAGTCGGTCTGGAGGAAGACGACCTTCACGCCGTTGCTGAGCATCCATTCCTTGGCGCCGTACAGGGTGTTCTTGGCCTTCTTGGACTTGGCGCCCTTGAGCAGGGAGGAATTGAGGAACTCGGAAGCGATTTCCTCGCTTTCCAGCGGCGCGATCTCGGAGGCTTTCACCTCGGCGATGGCGGCGAGGAGCTGCTCCTCGGTCGGGGTGGCGATACCTTCCTTTTCAGGACCGGAGTAAACCATCACGAAATTCTCGTCGGTCATGATGCCGGCGGCGACCATCGACAGAACCTGGGCGTTGATCTGGGCGAGAATCTGGTTCACGAGCTCCAGCTCGGCCTTCGGCTCCATGAAAGGTTCGTTGTCGAAGAAGTTGCTGATGAGCGGGCTGATGAATTCGGAATTGCGGCGGGAGTCCGCTTTTTTGACCGCATTTTCCATCGCGGTCACGATTTGCGTCTTGGCGCGGTTCACCTCGTCATCGCCGAAGCCGAACCGTTTCATGCGCTCGAGTTCGGTATAGAAAGCTTTGAGACCGCCCAGGATATTGTCTTCCTTGAGGCCGATCTGGCCTACTACGGCGTCAATATCCTCATAGATGAGGCTGCTGAAGCCGAAGCTGCCGCCCAGGAACGGGCTGTCGGGATTGGAGACGATGTCGGCAAATCGCTCCGACATCACCAGCTCCACCAGGGTCTTGAGGATGTCCTCCATCTGGCCCACCATCGTAGCGTTGAGCGCCTCGGGTGTAGCTTCGCTGTGCCAGATCATCTCGATGGACGGGTTCGTCGTCTCGGGATCGGTGAGGACGCCCACATAGGGCTCGGCGTGGTCGGGAAGCGATAGGTGTTCCTTCGGCTGCGGGTTCTCGCACTTGGGGATGACGGAGAAGATCTCGCGGATCTTCGCCTCGGTGCGGTCCACGTCCACGTCACCGACGACGATGACGGCCTGCATGTCCGGATGATACTAGGTCGCATAGAAGTTGTGGAGGCTCTCCGGCTTGAAGGTCTCCAGGCTTTCCTGCAGGCCGATCAGGGTGCAGCGCTCCATCTTGGTGCCCTTGAAATAGTAAGGAAGGGCACGCTCCATCGTACGCCACTGCGCGTTCCGGCGCTGACGGCGCTCCTCGATGATGACGCCGCGCTCCTTGTCGATTTCCACCGGGTCGTTGTTGACGAAGTGCGCGTAGTCGCACAGGATCATCAGGCAAGTGTCCACGACAGATTCACGCTCGACGGGGATGTTGTTCAGCATGTACTGCGTTTCCTCGAAACCCGTGGAGGCATTGATGTTCGCGCCGAATTCAGCGCCGATGGAACGGAGATAGTCCAGGATGCCCTTGTCGGGGAAGTGCGCCGTTCCGTTGAAGCACATGTGCTCGAGGAAGTGGGCGAGACCGTCCTGGTCCGGAGTCTCCTGGATGGCGCCGACGTTGGTGGCGAGGTAGAATTCCGCCCGGTTGGTCGGAAGTTCGTTGTGACGGATGTAGTAGGTCAATCCGTTTTCAAGATGTCCGACACGGACGGCCGGATCGTTCGGAAGCGCGGCCATAGCCTGCTCCGGGTTCTGCGCGAGGGCCATTCCGGCCGTCAGCGCAAACGCTGCAAGGATTGTAAAGATGCGTTTCATATCACAAAGTTAGAATTCTTTTATTGAAAAACAATAATTAATCTAAAAAATTCAATAAATTTTGAAATCTGTCCAGTTTTCCTTTACTTTGTATATATTATAAGCGTTCCTTATTATGCTCGACGATTTCAGATTGCGGGTTTTCATGATGGTGGCGACGGAAAACAGCTTCACCCGGGCCGCCCAGCACCTCGGCGTCTCCCAGCCGGCCGTGAGCCAGAACATCGCGGAACTGGAGAAGCAAGTGGGCACGCCCCTCTTCGAACGGGGGCGGGGAGAAGTGACCCTCACCGCGGAGGGATACGTATTCAAGGACTATGCGGCGAAGATCCTGCACTGGTATGACGCGGCCGATGCCCTCTTCGGCAGCGCCGGAAAAATGACGGTCAACCACCCCGTCCGCATCGCCACTACCTCCTTCGCCGCGACGCATCTCCTCCCGGATCTGCTACGTGACTTGCTGGCCGTCACAGCGACCAGCTTCATTATAGATACTTATCCTGAATCCGCCTTCCCCGAATCCATGGACGCGGACCTCTATTTCTTCACCTCCGCGCGCGGGGACACCCTGAACTTCGACGCCGGCTCCATCGTCGGCACTGTCCAGGCCGCCCTCGCCACCGCCGGTCCCGCCTTCCCGGACGAACCCCGCTACGCAGTCTGGACCCCTTACCGCCCCTTCGTGAGCCAGGATGTCTACGCCCGCTCCGTCCTCGTCTCCGACAGCATCCCCACCCTGGTGAACCTCATCAAAACAAACGAAAACCTCGTCGGCGTCCTCCCTTCCCAAGCCGCCTCCGGCCTCATCATCCACCCCGACCCGCTCCCTCACCTCCAGCAGGACCTCCATCTCCGCGTCTCCGACGCCTTCTCCCGCACCGGCATCGCCCAGTGGCTCTCCACACGGTTTGCATAGACTTCCATTTTGCATTTTGTTACACGGTATGGCGCCGGCTCCATGGCGCTTTCAGCCGCTACGCTGTGGCGGGAAGGGGTTTGACGGCTAACTCCTCCCTTTTAGTCTTGCATCCGCAAGCCTAACGGTCGTCAAACACACGCCGTCATCCCTGCGGGACCACCCCTTCCCGCTCCGCTCGCTGTTGCTGAAAGCTTAATTCCGCCGTCACCATACCGTGCAACTGATAAAATGCAAAATTACCATAAGATCATTATCTTTGCGGAAATGGTTTGTTGACGACTGGAATTTTATATGCCTGCAACGAAGCAACTGGTTTATCTAAAAAGCCGATCCGGAGAGTTCAAACTTAGGGATGATATCAAATCCTTCTGGACAGACAATCGGACGGGCAAGTTGGCCGTTGTCTTTAGCAAAGGGGAGAACATCCTTCATTACAATCCCGACAATTACGATATCGCTATTCTGAAGAAGCGGCTTGAACCACCTTTCCGCGTTACCCGTTGCTCAGATGGTGAAGTGTTCTTCAATGTATTGGGCGTCAATTATTTTGAGGGGAGATACAATCGAGCCTATAGGGTCATTTACGAGAATGGAAGTGCCAAAAACTATGATGCCAATTATGTGATTGTCGATGAGCATATAGATGACTTTCGATCCCTCAACGTCCTGGATTATCTGAAACAAGTTGCCCAGTATAACGTTATCCCGGTGGATGAGGAGAAGACGATCAGCCTGGCTGACAAGTATGAGAAGATGGACTTTGTCGCGAAGAATTCGCTGATGGAAGCCTATCTGAATCCGAAAAGCCACCATAGTAATCCCAGAAAGATACAACCTCCGATTTTCCCTTTCGGTTGTAATGGAAGTCAGTATTCTGCCGTCAGGAGAGCACTTGAAAATGATATCAGCATCATACAGGGGCCACCGGGAACCGGCAAGACGCAGACCATCCTGAATATTATGGCCAATCTGCTCATAGAGGGGAAGACGATGCAGATTGTGTCAAACAATAATTCTGCAGTGGAGAATGTCCGGGAGAAGATGATTTCAAACGGGCTTGACTTCCTTTGTGCCCAACTGGGTCGATCAGATAATAAAAAAGCGTTCGTTGAGAATCAAAGTGGGGCTTATCCGGATATTTCAGGTTGGGAGGAGAAAAGCCTTTCTTCATTGCAAAAAGAAGCATCGGCACTATCGAGAGAACTGAAGGATCTCTTTGCGAAGAAAGAGAAACTGGCAAAAGCCTCCTGTTCCTTGCAGGAGTATCGGCTTCAGCTTTCCAGAATCACTAACGCATCTGACGAGCCCGTAAGAGGGAAAAGGATGAATGCGGATGCCTTGCTACGATTAATGCGGAAATGCGACAGCGACTTGGAACGGAAGCATCGGCTTAAGCTGTTGACTAAGATTCAACTTTGGCTTTGTCGTATACCCATCGACAATACTGTTACGGATAAGCTGGGTTACCTGTTTTTGAAAACGAAAGTCCAATCACTGGAGGAAGAATGCCGGCTTCTTGATTCAGTTGTTCAGGGCATTGACAAGAAGAATCAACGGCTTCAAGACCTTTCGATGCGGATTCTGAAGGGGAATCTGTTCAAGAGGTATTGTAAAGATATCGCCAGAACGACTTTCTCTTTGGATGAAATCCAACTGAGAACAAGGGCTTTCCTCAACGAGTATCCGGTAGTTTTAAGCACGACATTCTCGGCTACATCCAATATCAAGCGGGACTATAAGTTCGATTATCTGATTATGGATGAAGCGTCTCAGGTGGATGTCGCAGCTGGAGCGCTTGCCTTGAATTGTGCCAGGAATGCTGTTATTGTAGGCGACTTGAAGCAGTTGCCGAACGTAGTGGACGAGAAGAAAGAAGAAACGTCCAATGCGGTCTTTTTGCATTACGGAATTGAGGAAGGGTATCGGTTCTCGTCGAACAGTTTCCTTTCTTCTCTTTGCAAACTCCTTCCCGACGTTCCTTCTACGCTTCTCCGTGAGCATTACCGTTGTCACCCGCTGATTATCGGATTCTGTAGTAAGCAGTTCTATGACGGCGAACTGATTCCGATGAAAATGGAAGAAACCGACTATGCGCCTGTGTGTGTTGTCAGAACGGTGAAAGGAAACCATGCGCGTGGGAATGTCAATCTAAGACAAGTCGATGTCATTCTTAACGAAGTGCTACCTTCTCTGGAGGAAAGATTTTCAGACATCGGCATTATTGCTCCTTATAACAAGCAGGTGGATGCTCTGAACCACGCTTTGAAGGAGAATGGTGACAGTGCTGTCGCCGCAACCGTACATAAGTTTCAGGGGAGAGAGAATGATGCGATTGTCTTGTCGACGGTGGATAATCAGATTAAAGAGTTCACGGATGATCCCCATTTGCTGAATGTCGCTGTTTCCCGGGCGAAAAAGCAATTCACGCTGGTCGTGTCTGCTGATGAACAGCCTGATACAAACATAGGCAGTTTGATTGATTACATTGAGTATTACGGAGACAGCATTCAAAGCCAGATTCATTCCGTATTCGACTTGCTTTACGAGGATTATTCAAAAGAGAGGCTTGAATATCTGAACAAGCATCGGGGATGGGTTTCCGGATATGATTCTGAAGTAATCACGTATTGGACGATTATTGAAACCCTTAAGAAGAAGAATTTGACACACGATAGAGTCCTCCTTCATTATCCGTTAAGGCAGCTTATCTCCGCGTCTTCTCAACTGACACCAGAGGAGAGGGCATATGCCAACCGATCATGGACGCATTTGGATTTCTTAGTGTACAACACGGTAACGCACAAAGCTGTTTTGGCTGTTGAGGTCGATGGTACACGCTATCATAAGGCTAACTCTTCGCAAGGCCAAAGGGATCGCTTGAAAGATTCCATCCTGGAGTCCATCCATCTTCCCCTTCTTCGCTTAAGCACCGCCGGTTCGGGAGAAGTTGAGAAATTGTCGCAGGCTCTTGATTCCGTGGGTTGTTAGATTATTAACTCCAACCCGAAATTCGCAAAGCATCACAGATACCATTCTACGGTGTTATATGGCACCTCGCCGTGCTCTGTGAGGCATTTTTGCCGCACGGAGCGTCGCGATAGCCATCCTAGGGCCTTCTAGGGCATATTGCTATGCGCTGCGAATTTCGGGTTGCGTATTTGCAGCACTGTTGAGTTGTGCGGTGTGGTGACGGCGGAATTAAGCTTTCAGCGACAGCGAGCGGGGAGGGAAGGGACGGTCCCGCAGGGATGACGGCGTGTGTTTGACGACCGTTAGGCTTGCGTCAGCAAGACTAAAAGGGAGGAGTTAGCCGTCAAGTCCCTTCCCGACCCAGCGTAGCGGCTGAAAGCGCCATGGAGCCGGCGCCATACCGCACAAAAAAGGAGGGCGGCTAACATTAGCCACCCTCCCAATTCATTCAGCAATACCGGATTACTTGCCGGCGAGGCGCTTGTAGGTGTTCAGGCGGACCTTGGCGAATTCCTCGGTCTTCTGGAGGAGTTCGTCGGCGCTTTCCGGGAACATCTTGTAGAGGGACGCGAAGCGGACTTCACCCTTCAGGAAGTCCTGGAACTTGGTCCAGTCGGGCTCCTTGGAGTCGAGGGTGAACGGGTTCTTGTCCGTGCCTTCGAGGGCCGGGTTGTAGCGGTAGAGGTGCCAGTAGCCGCAGTCGACGGCGAGCTTCTCCTCCTTCTGGCTCAGGCCCATGCCGGCCTTCAGGCCGTGGTTGATACAAGGGCTGTAAGCGATGATGAGGGACGGGCCGTCGTAGGCTTCCGCTTCCTTGATGGCGTTGAAGAACTGCACCGGGCTGGCGCCCATGGCGACCTGCGCGACATAGACATAGCCATAGCTGATGGCCATCATGCCGAGGTCCTTCTTGCGGATCTTCTTACCGGAGGCGGCGAACTTGGCGATGGCGCCGACCGGGGTGGCCTTGGAGGACTGACCGCCGGTGTTGGAGTACACCTCGGTGTCGAGCACCAGGATGTTCACGTTCTCGCCGCTGGCCAGGACGTGGTCCAGACCGCCGTAACCGATATCGTAGGAGGCACCGTCACCACCGATGATCCACTGGCTGCGGGCCGGGATGAAGTGCTGGAATTCAACGAGTTTCTTGCAGGTGTCGCACTTGCACTCCTTGGCGAGCGGGACAATCTTGTCGGCAACCTCGCGGGTGACGGCCGGATCCTTCGGAGCCTCGAGCCACTTGGCGGCCTGCTCCTTGATCTCCTGGCTGCAGCACTCGCACTCGAGGGCCTGCTTCATCGTGGCGGCAACCGTCTCACGGATGCGGTCGGAACCAAGGTGCATACCGAGACCGAACTCGCAGAAGTCCTCGAACAGGGAGTTCTGCCAGGCCGGACCGTGGCCCTGGGCGTTGGTGCAGTACGGGCTGGCCGGGAAGGACGCGCCGTAGATGGAGGAGCAACCGGTAGCGTTCGCGATCATCATATGGTCGCCGAACAGCTGGGTGATGGTCTTGATGTTCGGGGTCTCACCGCAACCGGCACAGGCGCCGGAGAACTCGAAGAGCGGCTGGGCGAACTGGGAGTTCTTCATATTGGCGAACTTGTTCACATACTCCTTGTAGCCGACCTTCTTGTTCAGGTAGTCGAAGCTGGCCTGCTCGGCCTGGTGCTCGATGTACGGGACCATCTTGAGGGCCTTTTCGGGCTTGGCGAGGCAGACGTCGACGCAGTTGCCGCAACCGGTGCAGTCATCGACGGAAACGGCGAGGGCGTACTTGTAGTCCTTGAGGTTGGCCTTGCCCTGGGCGATCTTGACGCTGGCGGGAGCGGCGGCAGCCTCTTCGTCGGTGAGGAGGAACGGACGGATGGCGGCGTGCGGGCAGACGAAGGCGCAGCTGTTGCACTGGATACACTTCTCGGCGTCCCACATCGGAACCATCACGGCGACGCCACGCTTCTCGAAGGCGGCGGTGCCGGCCGGCATCGTACCGTCGGCGTACGGCATAAAGGCGCTGACCGGGAGGGTGTCGCCGGCCTGGGCGTTCACGATGTCCGCGACGTCCTTGACGAACTCGGGAGCGAGACGGTCCTTGTTCGGGTTCACGAACTTGGCGGTGAGCTTCGCCCACTCGGCGGGAACCTTGATCTCGGTGTACTCGCCACCGCGGTCGACGGCCGCGTAGTTCATGTTCACCACGTTCTCGCCCTTCTTGCCGTAGGACTTCACGATGGCGTCCTTCATGTACTTCACGGCGTCCTCGTAAGGGATGATGCCCGTGATCTTGAAGAAGGCGCTCTGGAGGATGGTGTTCGTACGGTTGCCGAGGCCGATCTCCGCGGCGATCTTGGTCGCGTTGATGATATAGACCTTGATGTGCTTCCGGCCGATGATCGCCTTCACGTTGTCCGGGATGTTCTTCACGGTCTCCTCCTCGTCCCAGAGGCTGTTCAGCAGCAGGGTGCCGCCGTCCTTGATGCCCTTGAGGACGTCATACTTGCGGAGGTAGGACGGGACGTGGCAGGCCACGAAGTCGGGGGTGTTCACCAGGTACGGCGCCTTGATCGGCTGCTGGCCGAAGCGGAGGTGCGAGCAGGTGTAACCGCCGGACTTCTTGGAGTCGTAGTCGAAGTAGGCCTGGCTGTAGAGGTCGGTGTGGGAACCGATGATCTTGATGGTGTTCTTGTTGGCGCCCACGGTACCGTCGGAACCGAGACCGTAGAACTTGCACTCGGTGGTGCCGGGCTTCACGATGGAAACCTCGCTCTTGATCGGGAGGGACTTGAAGGTGACGTCATCGACAATGCCGATGGTGAAGTCGGCCTTGGGCTCCTTCATGTCGAGGTTGTCGAACACGGAGACGATCTGGGCCGGGGTGGTGTCCTTGGAGGACAGACCGTAACGGCCGCCCACGATCTGGACGTTCTGACCCTTGCCCTGGAAGAGGGCCTTCACATCGGTGAAGAGCGGCTCGCCCACGGCGCCGGGCTCCTTCGTGCGGTCGAGGACAGCGATCTTCTTGACGCTCTTCGGCAGGACGGCGAAGAAGTACTTCTCGGAGAACGGACGATACAGGTGGCAGGTGATGAGGCCGTACTTGCGGCCGCGGCCGGCGAGGTAGTCGATGGTCTCCTTGATGGTCTCGGTGACGGAACCCATGGCGACGATGATCTTCTCCGCGTTCGGGTCGCCGTAGTACTCGAAGGGACGGTAGCTGCGTCCGGTGAGCTCGGAGATCTCACCCATGTAGCGGGCGACGATGTCCGGAACGGCATCATAGAACTGGTTGCGGGTTTCCACGGCCTGGAAGTAGACGTCGCCGTTCTGGGCGGTACCGCGGGTGACCGGGGCGTCCGGGTTCAGGGCGCGCTCGCGGAAGCGGGCGAGAGCCTTGCTGGAAACCATGTCGCGGAGGGCGTCCTCGTCGAGGGCTTCGATCTTCTGGATCTCGTGCGAGGTGCGGAAGCCGTCGAAGAAGTGCAGGAACGGCAGGCTGGCCTTGATGGAGCTCAGATGCGCCACGGCGGCGATGTCCTGGGCTTCCTGGACGCTGCCGGAGGCGAGCATGCAGAAACCGGTCTGACGGCAGGCCATGACGTCCTGGTGGTCACCGAAGATGGACAGCGCGTGGCTGGCGAGGGCGCGGGCGCTCACGTGGAACACGGTGGGCAGCATTTCGCCGGCGATCTTGTACATGTTCGGGATCATCAGGAGCAGTCCCTGAGACGCCGTAAAGGTGGAGGTAAGGGCACCAGCCTGGAGGGAACCGTGCACGGCACCGGCCGCGCCAGCCTCGCTCTGCATCTCCGTCACTTTCACGGTCTCGCCCCAGAGGTTCTTCTTTCCGTGGGCGGCCCACTCGTCGATGTTCTCAGCCATCGTCGAGGACGGGGTGATAGGGTAGATGGCGGCGTGTTCGCTGAACAGGTATGCGATGTTCGAGGCGGCGAAGTTACCATCACAGGTGATGAATTTCTTTTCTTTTGACATGATAGTTAAAAGTTTTATGTGGGTATTTATTCAGATAATCCTTCTTTGACAACGTCCGGGGCGATGCGGCCCACGAGGCCCTGCAGGACCGTTCCGGGACCGATCTCGAGGAAATAGTCGGCTCCGTCGGCGACCATGTTCTCGACCGTCTGCGTCCAGCGGACGGGGGCGGTGAGCTGCTTCAGGAGATTGGCCTTGATGACCTCCGGGTCGGTGGAGGGGAGGGCGGTGACGTTCTGGTACACGGGGCAGGACGGGGCCTGGAAAGGGGTCCTGTCGATGGCCTCGGCCAGTTCCAGCCGCGCGGGCTCCATCAGCGGGGAGTGGAAGGCGCCGCTCACGGGGAGCGGAAGGGCGCGCTTCGCGCCCGCTTCCTTCATCTTCTCGCAGGCCTCGGCGACCGCTTCGGCCTCGCCGGAGATGACCACCTGGCCTTCGCTGTTGTAGTTGGCGGGAATGACGAGACCCGAGCAGGAAGCGCAGATCTCCTCGATCGTCTCCGTGGGGAGTTTGATGATAGCAGCCATCGCACCGGGAACCTTTTCGCAGCATTTCTGCATCGCGGAGGCGCGGACGGCGACGAGTTTCAGCGCATCCTCAAAGGACATCGCGCCGGCGGCGGCGAGGGCGGAGAACTCCCCGAGGGAGTGTCCGGCCACCATCGCCGGGGTTTCCAGACCGCTGCAGAGGGCCAGGACGACGCTGTGGATGAAGATGGCGGGTTGGGTGACACGGGTGGCCTTCAGGTCGTCGGCCGATTCCCCGAACATGATGTCCGTGATGGGGAAGCCGAGGATGCCGTTGGCCCTGTCCATCAGTTCCCGGGCCTCCGCGCTGCGCTCATAGAGCGCCTTCCCCATGCCGGGGAACTGGGAGCCTTGTCCGGGAAAGATATATGCTTTACTCATACGGTTTCAGTACTAAGTCTAAGTTTGTATATATTATCGTACAAATATAGGCATATTCGGCGAAATCCCCAAACCCCATAAACGGAAAAAAGCACCCAATTTCTGGGTGCTTTTGGTAGGGACGATCGGATTCGAACCGATGACCTCTTCAATGTGACTGAAGCGCTCTAAACCAGCTGAGCTACGCCCCTGTTTTCGAACGGGAGTGCAAAGATGGAACAATTTCCCGAAATATGCAAGGGCTTTCCCGAAAAAGTTTCAAAAGGTTCACCGCACGATGAGGACGTTCGGGACGACCCGCTGGCCTTCGTGGTCGTACCGGCCGTTGTCGCTGGGATGGCTGATGACGCCCTCCGGGAGAACCCAGAGCGTGGAGGTGCCGCCGCCGTTCAGGTTGATGGCCTCGGTGAGGCCGAGCCTTCTGGCGAGGCCGGTCAGTTCCTCGATGGTCATGCCTTCCGCCTGGCCGGGGAAGCGGCCGTCCACGACGACCAGCCACACGCCGCCATCGGCATCCTTGCCCATGAGCGAGCGCGGATGGCGCGTCGCGTAGAAGGATTCCCAATCCGGGAAGTCATCGCCGTAGGTATAGGTCTGATCCTCGTCGAAGAGGATGGGGCCGCTCGTCATCACTTCCCAGTCGCGCTCGAAGATGACGGTGGAATCGAAGGCGGCGACCTGGACGGTCTCCGGATTCAGGATGACGGCGCCGTTGTTCCGGACGTTGAAAAGGGTGTCGCTGGTGACGAAACCGTCGTCCTTCATGAAGGTGACGGCCGTCAGTTCCTCAACATTGTAATAACTGCCGTTGATGCCAGCAAAAGCGTCATACTTGAGGCAGAGGGCGCTGGTGCTGTCCGCCTGCTCGCCCTCGGCCGTCACGACCGTGGTCTGGAAGAAGTCGGGATTGTACCGCACGAAGGCGATGGACTGGTCCATCTCCCGGATCGTGCCGTAGAAGCCGTCGGCCTCCGCGGCCTTGCGGGCGTTGAGCTCGTCGCCGGTCCGCAGGTCAAAGACCGTTTCGACCCCAGCGGGGATATGACTGACCGGCCTGCTGCAGGCGGCGAGGAGGAGGATCGCGGCGAAAACCGCCGTCTTTGCACAAGGGTTCGTCATAGCTTTTTAATCCAAGTAATTAACACAGACTCACAAAAATAATAAATAATTCGCGAAAAATGTTAAATTTGTAAGTATGAAACGATGGATTGGCGCAATATGGGCTGCGGCGCTGGTCGCGTGTACCCCGGATGCCGACATCTCCGGGACCTGGAACATCTGTCTCGACCCCGCCGGGACGATGACGGCCGATTCGCTCCTGTCGGAGCGGGTTGACTCCCTGTTCAAGGGCACAATCACCCTCCCGGGAACGACGGATCTCGCCGGTCTGGGACACGAGCCGGGACGGACGGACGAGACGGCGCATCTGACCCGCCGTCACGCGTACGTGGGCAAGGCGTGGTATCGGAAGAAGGTCGTCGCGCCGGCCGTCTGGAAGGACCAGGACATCCTCCTGTATCTGGAACGCACCAAGGCCTCGAAACTCTTCCTGGACGGCCACCTCGTGGATTCCTGCAACGACGTCTCCACTCCGCAAATCTATCGTTTGGGCAAGCTCCGCCCGGGCGTCCACACCCTGACGGTCTGTGTCGATAACGCCGGTGGTGTGCCGGAGCAGGTCATCCGGAGCTCGCACCTGTATTCGGAGGACACCCAGACCAACTGGAACGGCATCATCGGCCGAATCGAGTTCGCGCCGGAGGAAGTGATTGCATCGACACACTCCATTCCGGAAATGCCCCGGCTGGAGGTGGTTGACGGACAGTTCATTGCCGATGGTCACAAGGTGTTCCTGCGTGGCAAGCACGACGCCTGCGTCTTCCCGAAAACGGGGCATACGCCCATGGACAAGACCACTTGGATCAAGTACTTCCAGCGCTGCAAGGACTATGGCATCAACCATGTGCGGTTCCATTCCTGGTGCCCGCCGGAGGCCGCTTTCGCCGCGGCGGACGAGCTTGGCATCTATCTCCAGCCGGAGCTCCCGTTCTGGGGGACGCTGGAAGGGGAGGAGCTGGTGGACTTCCTGACGAAAGAGGGCCTGAACATCCTCCGGACCTATGGCCACCATCCTTCCTTCGCGATGTTCTCCCTGGGAAATGAACTCTGGGGAGATCCCGCGGTGATGCAGAAAATGATCGTCTCTTTTCTGGCAGAAGCACCGCAGGTCCTGTACACCTACGGTTCCAACGCCTTCCTGGGCTATCAGGTTTATACCGAGGGGATTGACTTCCTGGTCACCTGCCGCCTCGGCGGGGAACCCTATGGCGAATACGGTACTCACGTGCGCACATCCTTCGCTTTCTGCGACGCGATGGACGGGGGTATCCTGAACCATTTCCATCCGGGGACGACGCGTAATTTCGCGTGCGCCCTGAAATGCTCCCGCACTCCTGTCATCGGCCATGAGACCGGGCAGTTCCAGTCCTATCCGGATTATTCCGAAATCGACAAATACGAGGGGACTCCCTTCATCCCGTATAACCTGATGACCTTCAAGCGCCGGCTGGAAGATGCGGGGATGGGGGACCAGGCGGAAGCCTTCCACCGCGCCTCCGGAAAATGGGTCGCCCAGCTGTATAAGGCCGATATCGAAATGTGCCTCCGCTCGCCGGGAATGGGTGGTTTCCAGCTCCTGGACCTGCAGGACTATCCCGGGCAGGGATCGGCCTATGTGGGCATCCTGGACGCCTTTATGGACGACAAGGGGTTCATCGACCGGAACGACTGGCGGGGCTTCTGCAGCGACCTGGTTCCCTTGGCGGAGTTCGAGAAATACTGCTGGAACGAGGATGAACAGTTCCATGCCCATGTGAAGGTGGCGAATTATACGGGAGAGGACCTGCTGGAGTGCGAGCGGGAATACGACATCGACATGCCGGTTTCCGACCTCCTGAAGGATGTGAAAGCTCCTGCCCGTGTCGATTTGCGGCTGTCCGCCAAGACAGACCATCATCAGGGGGCCAACTCCTGGCCCATTTGGGTGTATCCGGCGAATAACTGGCCGGATAAGAGCGGCGTCGTCATCTCCCGGAAACTGGACCGCGCGACGCTCCAGGCCCTGAATGCCGGGAAGAAGGTTCTCCTGATGCCCCAGGATGCCGCTAACACCGTGGGAGGACTCTTCCAGACCGATTACTGGAACTACCGGATGTTCAAGGACATCTGTGAGAACGCGGGCAAGCCGGTCTCGCCCGGCACCCTGGGCATCCTGACCGACCCGGCCCACCCCGTCTTCTGCGAATTCCCGACGGAAGAGCACACGAACTGGCAATGGTTCCCGGTCTTGAAAGCTTCGAATCCGATGATCCTGGACGCGCTGGACGGGTACAAGCCCCTCGTGCAGGTCATCGACAACGTGGAAAGGAACCATCGGCTCGGACTCCTGTTCGAGTTCGCGGTGGGGAAGGGAAAACTGCTGGTTTGCTGCTCCGACCTGGAAAGTGCGCTGGAGTACCCGGAGGGGCGGCAGTTCTATAAAGCCATTCTGGATTACATGCGGTCCGACGATTTCCGACCGTCGGTCTCTCTGGACACGGAACAACTGACGGGACTATTCCGCTAGCCATATCATTCAGCCTATGAAAAGGTTTTTTCTGCTGATAACCCTCCTCTGGCCGCTCTCCCTGCGGGGCCAGACGGACACCACGTCCATTTCCACCACGGGCGAACATACCGTCTCCCGGGAACAGATGAACAAGGGTCTGGTGACCAGCGGCCTCGGCGCCCTTTCGGGCCAGTCGGCCGGCGTCACGGTGGCCGGTGCCAACCAGACGGCGATGCTCAGCGCCGTCCGTGTGCGCGGCACCACCTCCCTGACGGGCGGCAACGACCCGTTGGTCATCATCGACGGCGTGATGAGCGACCTTTCCACGCTGGGGTCGCTCTATCCCGGTGACATCGACAGTTTCACCATCCTCAAGGATGCGTCGGAAACGGCGCAATATGGCTCACGAGGCGCTTCCGGCGTCATCAAGGTATCCACCCGGCGGAGCCGCGGCGGCGAGTTCAGCATCAGCTATGACGCGACCGGCGGCATCGAGGCGGTCAGCGACTACCTCCCGATGCTCAGTGCCGATGGTTTCCGTCAATGGAATCGGGCGCGCGGATATACCTTCGAGGACCACGGCTTCGATTCCGACATGCAGTCCTCGATCCTCCGGACTGGCTGGGTGCAGAACCATCACATCGCCTTCGGCGGCGGTTCGGACGAGAGCCATTACCGGGCTTCCATCGGCATTCTGGACCATCAGGCGGTGGTCCGGACCCAGGAATACCAGAACTACAGCATCAAGCTGGATATCGGCCAGAAAGCGTTCAAGGTGCTTAATGTCGATATGGGCGTTTTCGCCTCCCTGCAGCGGAATGCGGACTTGCATGACCAGCAGCATCTGTTCTATTCTGCAGCCGCCTTCAATCCCACTTTCCGGGACGAGGCGGAGCCGGACGGGAGTTACTGCCAGATTCCGTCAGCCAGCCAGGTCAACCATCCGGTCTCGCTGCTGGAAAAGCAGTACGGGAGCACCAATGCCCACCTCAATGTCTATCTGCTGGCCAGCGCGGCCCTTTCGAAGGACCTGGCACTGAATACGTTCGCTTCCTACTCTTACAATGGCATCGGCAATGAACATTTCTTCCCGACGACAATTTGGTCGGGTGGCGAGGCCTATCGGGAGAGCTCGACGGTGCGGGACCTGGTGGGCAATGTGTCATTGACCTACAAGAAAGAAATTGACGAGCACCGGCTTACCGCCAACCTGATGGGGGAGGCGCAGAGCACCACGACTTCCGGTTTCTATACGACGACCACCGGTTTCACCACGAATGTGTTCGGTCTGGACGCCATCCAGGCTGGATCGGACCGGCCGTGGAGCGGGACCGCCTCCTATTGGAGCAATGTCCGGATGCTGTCGTTCATGGCATCTGCCAATTACTCCTGGAAAAACACCTATGTGCTGGCGGCGACGCTCCGTGCCGATGCTTCCTCCAAGTTCGGCAAGAGCCACCGTTGGGGCTGGTTCCCGTCGATTTCCGCCTCCTGGGTGGCCTCCAACGAGCCTTTCCTGAAGGATGTCACCTGGCTGTCCAAGCTGAAATTCAACGTGGGCTCCGGTCTCTCCGGCAACCAGGGTGCTCTGGGCCCGTATAACTCCCTGCAGCTCGTGGGACCGACCGGACTGGTGAGCTACGAGGGCAATGCCGCCACCAGTTTCGGCCTGCTGCGCAATGCCAATCCGGACCTCAAATGGGAGGTGCGGTCATCGGCCAATGCCGGTATGGAAGCGAGTTTCTGGAACAGCCGCATCGTCTTCACAGCGGAGTATTACTATTCGCTCACCCGCGATATGCTGTATGAGTATCAGGTGAGTGTTCCGCCTTTCGCTTACAGCTCCCTGATGGCCAATCTGGGTCAGATGTCCAACAGCGGTTTGGAACTCGGTCTGGGCGGCACCCTGTTCCAGGATAAGGATCAGCAGCTGAACGTGAACATGAACCTCTCCTTCCAGCGCAACCGGCTCATTTCCCTGTCCGGCGAATGGCAGGGCGAGTATCTGGAAGCGCCGGAAATCCAGGGTATTAACTCGATGGACGGTGCTGGTTTCCACGGCGGACACAACGATGTGGTTTCCCGGATCGTCGGCCAGCCGCTGGGCGTTTTCTTCATGCCGCACTGCACGGGCCTTGCCCAGGCCGAGAACGGCACATACTACTATGAGACCGACGGCGTCAACCAGATCTGCGGCCAGGCCTCCCCGAAGGCGATGCTGGGTTCCAACATCAGCTATCGGTACAAGGCCTTCGACGTGTCGATGCAGGTGAACGGCGCTTTCGGGCACAAGATCTTCAACGGAACGGCGCTCACCTATATGAACATGGGGTCGATGCCTTACTACAACGTCCTCGCCGAGGCGCCGGAGTACAACATTAGCGACCAGACGGTCACCGACTACTGGCTGGAGAATGGCGACTATGTGAACATCGACTATATCACCCTCGGATGGAATCTTCCCGTGCGTGGGGCCATCCGCAACTTGCGTCTCTCCGTCTCCGTGAATAACCTTGCCACCTTCACCGGTTACAGCGGCCTTACGCCGATGATTAACTCCACGGTGGTGAACGACACCTTCGGCCTGGACGACAAGGGCTCCTATCCGATTTACCGCGCCTATACGGCCGCTTTCAGCATCCAATTCTGATCGCTATGAAAAAGACGGTTTTCCTGCTCCTGCTTACATTGGCGACCGGATGCTCTTTCCTGGACGAGCATCCCCGCGACCAGAAACAGCGTGAAGAGGTGATCACTTCCGAGACCACCCTCTACCTGAACACGTTGGGACATCTCTACGGCATGATCGGCGGTAAAGAAATGGGCGAAGGCCTGGCCGGGACCTACCGGGGCGTCTATGACTTGAATACCTTCACTACCGATGAGGCGATGCTGCCCACCCGCAGCGGCGATTGGTATGACGGCGGCCTCTGGCAGCGGCTGTACCTGCATACATGGGAGACGGGGGAGGAACCCGTCAAGAATGCCTGGAACTATCTGTACAAGGTGATCGTGATGGCCAACCAGGCCATCGTGGACCTGAAGGACTATCCGGCCTGGAAACAGGAAGCCCGGGCCCTGCGCGCGCTGTATTACTATTACCTGCTGGATATGTTCGGGCGTGTGCCCATCGTCACATCCCCGGATATCGCGATGGCCGATGTCGCCCAGTCCTCCCGGGCCGAGGTGTTCCGTTTTGTGACCAGCGAGCTGGAGGAGGTCGTCCCGTATCTCGCTTTGGAAAAGAGCAATCTGCCCGGCCAGTATTATGGCCGCATCACGCGTCCGGTAGCCTGGTTCCTGCTGGCCAAGCTTTATCTGAATGCGCCCGTTTATGAGGGGGAGGAACATTATGGCGAGGTTGTTGCGTATTGCGACCTGGTGAGTTCGCTGGGCTATGACTTGGAACCCGATTACAGCGCGAACTTCGCCGTGTATAACGAGCCTTCCGTGGAGAACATCTTCACCATCCCGATGGACAAGCATCTGTACAGCGCAGAGAACCAGTACCTGTTCCGTTCCCGGCACTACGACCATGCCGCCGCCATCGGCTTTGTCGGAGAAAATGGATCCTCCGCGACGCTGGAGGTGCTGAATGTCAATGGATTCGGAAAAGCATGGGAGGATCCCCGCTTCCGCATCAATTACTGGGGCGGCGTCCCGACGGACCTGAATGGCAACGACATCAATTTGGAATACAAGCCCTTCTCCGTCGCTTTGGACGTGACGGGTACGCCCGACGAAAAACTCGCCGGCGCCCGCATGAAAAAGTACGAGATCGACCCCAAGGCGATGGACTGCGGCAAACTGATGGACAACGACTGGGTCATCTTCCGGTATGCCGATGTCCTCCTGATGCGGGCGGAAGCCCTGTTGCAAAAGGGAGATCTGGACGGCGCCCTGACGCTGGTGAATGCCGTCCGTACCCGGGCCGGCGCATCCGAATTCGAGGAACTGTCGATGGAAACCCTGCTGGACGAGCGTATGCGGGAATTCGCCTGGGAAGGTCTCCGCCGGCAGGATATGATCCGGTTCGGCGTCTTCGGGAAGCCGTGGTCGTTCCGCAAATCCCTGCCTGGCGAGGAATCGACTGGCTACACGAACGTGTTCCCGATTCCCGCCGACATTCTCGCGCTCAACCCCAAGCTCGCTCAGAACGAGGGGTATTAGCGGTTTTTTCCGTATCTTTGCGATATGGAGAAACTGTTTGCTGCTTTTGCGTGCGCCGTGCTGCTCGCCGCCTGCGGGCCGCGCGAGACAATCCCCGCCGCTCCCGACTATTCGGATGCGACGATGTGGATCACCGAGGACGGCGACCCGGACGGCACTGGTGCCGATGTCTTTTATCTGGTATCGACCTGGGAAAAGGACTGGACGGACGCCAAAGGCCGCCCGGTGCATTATGCCGATGTCTGGAGCCCCGAGCACCGCGATCGGATGGCCATCGAAATCAATGGGGTAGCCGAATATATGGCCCCCGGGAACCGTTTCTACGCGCCCTTTTATCGGCACACCACCATCGACGCGTTCGTGACGCGGGACGAGCAGTTTATCGCCGAGCGCACGCGGCTGTCGATGCAAGATGTCTGCGACGCTTTCGACTATTTCCAGGCGTCGCGCGACAAGAGCCGGCCGCTGATTATCGCCGGCTTCAGCCAGGGCGGTATGGCCGTAGTCGAGTTGCTTAAGCACATGGATGACAAGACTTACAGCCAGCTGGCGGCCGCCTATGTGATGGGCTATAAAGTGACGGACGAGGATATGGCTTCTTGTTCCCACATCAAGCCCGCGGAAGGGGAGTCCGACACCGGTGTCACCATCTGCTACAACACGGTGAAGGACGAGAAATACGTCATACCGATTATTGCATCGACCAGTATTGCCATCAACCCCGTGAACTGGTGCACCGATGCTACGCCCGCTGTGTTGCACGATTCCATTACGGTTACTTTATCGCCTGAGTATCACGTGCTTGTGGTGGAAGGATATGACGGGTCAGAGTATAAGCCGTATGGCGATTTCATTAACGTTGGCGATATCCACAGCTGCGAGCCCTGGCTCTATAGCGAGTGCATCCAGCAGAATATTACGGAACGGGCCCAGGCCTGGAGAGCTTCGAAGAATGATTAGGGTACTTTTTGTCTGCCACGGCAACATTTGCCGCAGCCCGATGGGGGAGTTCCTCCTGAAAGCCATGGTCAAGGCCAAGGGCCTGGAAGACCAATACTATATCGAGTCCGCGGCGGTCTCCCGGGAGGAGATCGGCAATCCCATCTATCCGCCTGCCAAGCGCTGCCTGAACCAGCACGGCATCTGGTTTGACCCCGGCAAGCGTGCCCGCCAGGTCACTAGGGCCGATTACGACCGCTTCGACCGCATCATCTGTATGGACTATTCCAACCTCCGGCTTATCAGCCGCATCATTCCGGACGATCCGGAAGGGAAAATCCATCTGATGATGTCCTATGCAGGCATTTCCCGGGATGTGGCAGATCCCTGGTACACAGGCGATTTCGAGGAAACCTTCCAGGATTTGCTGGTGGGGTGTGAGGCGATGTTGAACAATCAAATCTACTAACGATATGGCAAGAAAGAATTTCGGCCCCAAGCCGCTCAGCTATCCCCAGCCCGTTTTCATCATCGCCGCTTATGGCGAGAATGACGTTCCCTCCGCGATGAACGCCGCCTGGGGCGGTATCTCTGACTTCAAGGAGATTTCCATGGACCTCAGCAAGGGCCACAAGACCGTGAAGGACCTGCGGAAGCGGGGCGCGTTCACCGTCAGCATGGGCACGAAAGACCAGCTCGTCGCCTGCGACTATGTGGGTGTGGTCTCCGGCAACAAAGTGCCGGACAAGGTGGCCCGCGCCGGCTGGCATGTGGAGAAATCGGCCTTCGTTGACGCTCCGCTCATCCGGGAGCTCCCGCTGGCCCTGGAGTGCAAGCTCATCTCCTACAATGAGGCCACTGGGATTTTGAAGGGCGAGATTGTCAATGTGAGTGCCGATGAGTCCATCCTGGATGCCGCCGGCAACATCGACATTGCCAAGCTCCAGCCCATCACCTTTGATCCGTTCAACAACAAGTATGTCGTCCTGGGTGAAACCGTTGGTAACGCCTTCAAGGACGGCCTGCAATTGAAATAACCATTGATTATGAAAGCAATACAGACAGAAAAGGCCCCTGCGGCCATCGGCCCGTATAGCCAGGCCATCGACACCGGCGTCGGACTCGTTTTTGTTTCCGGACAGTTACCCATCGACCCCGCCACCGGCGCCTTCCCGGAAGGTGGCGTGAAGGTCCAGACCTGGCAGAGCCTGGCCAACGCCCGCGCCATCCTCGAATCCGAAGGCTTGAGCCTCAAGAACGTCGTCAAGACCACCGTATTCCTTGCCGACATGGCCGATTTCGCCTCGATGAACGAGGTCTACGCCCAGTTCTTCAGCGCCCCTTTCCCGGCCCGCAGCGCCGTCGCCGTAAAAACCCTTCCCAAGGGCGCCCTGGTCGAAATCGAGTGCATCGCCGCCCGTTAAAATATTTGCAAATCCATAAAAACTGACTAACTTTGCAATCCCAAACCGGGATGCCCCTGTAGTTTAAAGGATAGAATTTCAGATTCCGGTTCTGACGGTCCCGGTTCGATTCCGAGCGGGGGTACCAAAGCGGAATCTTCAGAGTTTTCTGAAGGTTCCGTTTCTTGTAAATTGCTGATTCTATGAAAAATAGGAATCTCTGAAAAGTCTTGGAGTCAGTTCGACTTTTTGAGAGAGGTACTCGCTCAACCCGAAATTCGCAGAGCGCGACTATCGGCCACTGAGTGTGTTGTATGGCATATTCGTTTGCTCTGCGAGCCCAAATTGCCGCACGGAGCGTTCAAATATGCCCTGCACGGCCCTGCAGGGCATATCAGTTTGCTTTGTGATTATCGGGTTGGTAAAACAAAACAGATTATCAGTCGAAAAAGACAGTGAATGGCAACACCTACAGAAGCAACACTATTCCACAAACTAAAAAGATACAGACAGATTAATACCCGTAGGTTGAAGAGATACATCGAAGGAATATGAGGAGGAATAAGTATCTGCAATCCTTTTGATTCTTACCCCTCCATGTGCTATGTGAAAAGCGCCCAACCCACCAATAACCAGTCCCGAAGCCGCAAAACCAGCAAGGACTCCCATTCCCCCTGTAGCATGCCTATTCATCCAATCCTCGTACGGGCGAGTTCCCTTCATAAGGTCAAACACGTATGGGTTGGATCGATATAAAGCATATTGCATCAAAACCGAACTCAAAAATACCCCTGAACCTACTCCCGTCAAGACGATACCTTTCATATATTCCGAACGAGCCGGTTTATAAAGATTAAGCACATCAGGCCCAAGTTGTTGGTTTATTGATTCGTAGTTTAATGATATACCATCCGACCAAAGTTTGCCGTGTCTATAAGATATGGTTTGGCCAAATGAGAAAAAACTCAATTGTAAAAACAGAATTATAATAACGATTCGTTTCATACACTCAATGCTCTAACTATAAAGACTGGAAAGAGGGAAATCTTGCATCACAATACCTGTTAAACCCTGACATATCGATACTTGTAAAAGGATCAATTAATCGGTGTGAAGTTAGTGACATTCCGGCTTTTCTCCAAAACCTGTCTTTAAAAGTGAGGATCTAGAATTGCTGGAATAACGTCTCTAAGTGCCCATAATCTCTCTAGGTCCTCCAGGAAAAAGTTCGATATTACTCCGGTTGCGGGTACACGGAAAGCCAGGCGACGAGCTTGGCTTTTCTGTTTTCGGCGGGTACCGAGGGGTCTGCAGAAAGGTGTTTTGTAACTGCTTATCGGTAAAGACGTTACGAAAGCGGTATCTGCAGACCCTTCGTTTTTTCAGGGGGCCTACAGTGGACTGTTTTGCAGGCCTTTGAAAATCAATCACTTATAAAGTAGCCATCCGCAGACCTCTGTAAACTTGTTTCAGTACAAGGCATTTACCTGATGGGGTAGCGTATAACCGTCTTCAGCTTGTCTGCCGATGTCTTTCTCGGGTCACTGAGATAGATTTCGTGATGGCGGCGATTATTGTCGATGGCAATCTGATATCCCTGGCTCTGAGCATAGTCCACCATCGACTTGATAGTTGCCGGCTCGTCGTCATAGGAGCCGATGTGCATGCATTGCACGCATAGACCCTCATCGTAACGGAGGAACTCCACCTGCGAGAAATCCATCTTCTTCTTTCGGGTCGCTTCAGTGATGGCCCAGTGAAAATCTTTCTCCGTGATGAAATCGGGAAGCCGGATCATCGAGATGAAACAGAATCCTTCTTTATGGGCATAATCGATCTCGCCATCCTCAGCCCACCATAGACCTTCGAGCGGAGGGACGACATATTCGAAGAAGCCATCGATCCGATAATCGCTCTTGTAACTCATCTTCAGCGTGTATGCTATGCCGTAGAGTTGCTCCAGGGCTTGTTTATAGGCTCCGCCTTCTTCGTTTGGATTACCCTTGCCACGGACTGCCAGGAAGATCATGACGGGAACCGTCACGATGGTCGGTGTGGCTGCCGGGAGGTAGAACTCCTTGAACTCTTTTTTGAAATCAAATGCCATAGTTTGAAAAGAACGTTAAGCTTTTTCCACCGGCACCTGGATGATGGTCAGCCACTTATTGGCATCCTCCTGGTTCCAGATGCCATCGACATAACAGGCGCGGGGTGCTCCCACGATGCTGTAGCCCTCCTTTTCCAGATAGGCGAAGAGGTCCAGGTAGGACTGG
>JAFYTP010000005.1 GCA_017558775.1 Bacteroidales bacterium
CCGCTTGCGGCGCCTGCGTCAAGGCCTGCCCCCGGCGCCTCATCGAACTGCGGCCGAAAGGCCCGCGCGGCATGCGCGAGTTCGTCTCCTGCATGAACAAGGACAAGGGCCCCGTCGCGAAGAAGGCCTGCGCCAGCGCCTGCATCGGCTGCGGCCTCTGCGCGAAGACCTGCACCCACGACGCCATCGTCGTCGAAGGCAACGTCGCCTACATCGACTCCGCGAAGTGCAAGCTTTGCCGCGAGTGCGAGGCCGTCTGCCCGACCGGCGCCATCCACGGCGTGAACTTCCCGAAGCCCCTGGACAAGGACGCCGTCAAGGCGAGAATCGCTGAAAGAAAGAAGAAAGCGGCGGAAGCCGCGAAGGCTGCAGAGGCAGCCAAGGAGGCCGCCCATGAGTAAGAATACATTTGCCATCGGCGGAGTCCATCCGCACGACAACAAGATTGCGCGCGACTGCCGGATCGAGGTCCTTCCTCCGGCACCGAGCATGTTCCTTTCCGTCGCCCAGCACATCGGCGCGCCCAGCGTGCCGGTCGTGGCCGTCGGCGACAAGGTGAAGGTGGGACAGGTGATCGCCGAACCGGGCGGTTTCGTGTCGGCCTACATCCATTCCTCCGTGTCCGGCACGGTGAAGTCCATCGGCCCCCGCGCCGACCTCGCCGGCCGTCCCGTCACCCACATCGAAATCGCCGTGGAAGGCGACGAGTGGCTCGAGACCATCGACACGACCGATACGCTGATCACCGAGATCCCCGCCGACAACAAGGCCATCATCGAGAAGATCCGCCAGGGCGGTGTCGTGGGCCTCGGCGGCGCGACCTTCCCCACGCACGTGAAACTCTCGCCGCCTCCGGGCTCCAAGTGCGAGCGCGTGATTATCAATGGTTGCGAATGCGAGCCTTACCTCACTTCCGACTTCCGGGTCCTCCTGGAGAAGGGTGAGCAGGTGGTCGTGGGCGCCGCCATCCTCCGGCAGGTGATGGGGAACGTTCCCGTCACCATCGCCATCGAGGAGAACAAGCCCGAGGCCATCGCCCATATCCGCGAGGTCATCGCGAAGTTGGGCTTCGAGGGCATCGAGGTGATGAACATGAAGATGCGCTACCCGCAGGGCTCCGAAAAGCAGCTCATCGACGCGGTCATGCACCGTCAGGTGGGTTCCGGCGGTCTTCCGATCAGCGTGGGCGCCGTTGTCCAGAACGTTGGCACGGCACTTGCGGTCTATGACGCCGTGCAGAAGAACAAGCCGATTGTGGACAATATCGTCACGATTACGGGCGAGTGCTTCCCGAAGCAGGCGAACCTCTGCGTGCGCGTGGGAACGCCGATCAGCTACATCATCGATTCCCTCGGCGGTATGCCGGCGGATGCCGCGAAAGTCATCAGCGGCGGTCCGATGATGGGCAAGGCGATCGCGAACCTCGACGCCGCCACCCTCAAGGGTACGAGCGCCGTGCTCTTCCTCACGGAAAAGCAGACCCGCCGCGCCCCCGAGAGCGCCTGCATCCGTTGCGGCAAGTGCGCCGATGCCTGCCCGATGGGCCTCGAGCCCTTCCTGCTGCAGAAGCTTTCCCGCATCGCCGACACGGAGGCGCTGGAGGCCAATGCCGCGCAGGACTGCATCGAGTGCGGCTGCTGCCTGTATTCCTGTCCCGCCCACATTCCGCTGCTGGATATCATCCGCACGGGCAAGGGTCTTGCCATGGGCGCCATCCGGGCCCGCGCCGCGGCCGCCAAGGCCGCTGCGGAAGCCGCTAAAATGTAAAGGATTATGAGTAAGTTAATAGTATCTCCTTCACCGCACATCCATTCCAAGGATTCCACCCGGTCCCTGATGCTGGATGTCGTGATCGCGCTTCTGCCCGCGGTGCTCTGCTCTTTCGTCTTCTATGGCTGGAGAGAAATCCTCGTGATGGCCGTGAGCGTAGGCTCCTGCCTCCTGTTGGAGTGGGCCATCACCCGTTATATGCTGAAGAAACCGTCCACCCTGTGCGACCTTTCCGCCGTGGTGACCGGTATCCTGCTGGGCCTGAACCTGCCGTACACGACGCCCTGGTGGGTCGTGTTCATCGGCGCGGTCGTCGCTATCGGCGTCGCCAAGATGACTTTCGGCGGCCTGGGCCAGAATATCTGGAACCCCGCCCTCGTTGGCCGCGTGTTCCTGCTTGTTTCCTTCCCGACGTACATGACCACCTGGAGCGCCCCGCAGGGCCTCTTCGGGGCCGATGCCGTGACGGGCGCCACGCCCCTCGGCGTTATCAACGAAGGCCTGATGGGCGGTGCGTCCGTGAAGGACATCATGGCGCAGAACGGCTACGATTACGGCCAGATGCTGTTCGCGAACCTCGGCGGCTCCGCCGGTGAGGTGTGCGCGATCGCCCTGCTGCTCGGCTTCGTGTACCTGTGCGTCCGCCGCGTCATCAAGCCGTGGATCACCCTGACGATCTTCGCCACGGTGGCCCTCACGGCCCTCATCTTCTCCGGCGTGAACCCCGACCGCTTCACCGGTCCGCTGTTCAACCTCCTCACCGGCGGTCTCATCCTCGGCGCCTGCTTTATGGCGACCGACTATGTGACCTCTCCGATGAGCCTCTGGGGCGGCGTGGTCTTCGCCATCGGCATCGGTTTCCTCACGATGATGATCCGTTACTTCGGCTCCTATCCGGAGGGCGTTTCCTTCGCCATCCTCATCATGAACTCGTTCGTGCCGCTCATTAACAAGGCGTTCCACCAGAAAAAGTTCGGGAGGAAGTAAGATGGCAGCACAATCGAATCTCAAGAACATGGTGATGGTCCTCGGCCTCACCTGCCTCGCGTGCTCCGCCGTGCTCGGCGGCGCTTACGCCCTCACGAAGGAACCCATCGACGCGGCCTCCGTCGCCAAGACGAACAAGGCCATCGGCGCAGTCCTTCCCGCTTTCGACGAGACCTCCTACGAGAGTGTCGATGTCGAAGGCAAGACCTACAACTTCTACAAGGCTGTCAAGGGCGGAGAGACCGTCGGCTATGCCGTCGAGTCCACCGTCGTCGGCTTCGGCGGCCCGCTGTCCCTGATGGTGGGCATCACGCCGGACGGTACGGTCCATAACACCTCCGTCCTGTCCCATGCCGAAACCCCTGGCCTCGGCGCCAAGTGCAACACCGACGCCAAGTTCATGGCCCAGTGGGAAGGCTTCGACCCTTCCGTGAAGATTCTTTCCGTCAAGAAGGACGGCGGCGACGTGGATGCCATCACGGCTTCCACCATCACCTCCCGCGCTTACACGGAGGCCGTGAAGAACGCCGTGAACGCGGTGAAATCGTTAAAGGAGGAAAGCCATGAGTAAGAATTTCAAACTCATCACCGACGGTCTGGTCAAGAACAACCCGACCTTCGTCCTGCTGCTGGGCATGTGCCCGACGCTGGCCACCACCACGTCGGCCATCAACGGCCTGTCCATGGGCCTGGCGACCCTGTTCGTCCTGGTCCTTTCCAACGTCGTCATTTCCCTGATCGCCCCCGTGGTGCCCGACAAGGTGCACATCCCGGTTTATATCGTCGTCATCGCCACCTTCGTCACGCTGCTGCAACTGCTGATGCAGGCTTATACTCCGGCGATGTATGAGACCCTGGGCCTGTTCATCCCGCTCATCGTGGTGAACTGCATCGTCCTCGGCCGCGCGGAGGCCTTCGCCAGCAAGAACGGCGTTCTCGCGAGCGCCTGTGACGGTATCGGCGTGGGCATCGGCTTCACCCTGGCGCTCACCGTGCTCGGCCTCGTCCGCGAGATCCTCGGCTCCGGCTCCGCCTTCGGATTCAACTTCATCGGCGGCCACGACGGCATGCTGGCCTTCGTGATGGCTCCGGGCGCCTTCATCTGCCTGGGCTACCTGATGGTCCTGTTCAATAAATTTGTCAAGAAAGACTAAGCGATATGGAGTACTTCCTGATTATCATCTCGGCGATTTTTGTCAATAACATCGTCCTGGCGCAGTTCCTCGGAATCTGCCCGTACCTGGGTGTCTCCAACAAGCTGTCGACGGCCACCGGCATGTCGATGGCGGTCTGCTTCGTCATCACCCTCGCTACCCTGGTGACTTACCTCATCAACCACTATCTCCTCGTTCCCTTCCAGCTCGAGTTCCTGCAGACGATTGCGTTCATCCTCGTGATCGCCGCCCTCGTGCAGATGGTGGAGATCGTGCTGAAAAAGGTGAGCCCGTCTCTCTACCAGGCCCTCGGTATCTTCCTTCCCCTGATCACCACGAACTGCGCCGTCCTCGGCGTGGCCATCACCGTGGTCACGAAGGAGTTCACCTTCGGTCTTCCTTCCCACATGCTGAACCTGGGCGAAGCGCTGGTCTACGCCTTCGCGACTTCCCTGGGCTATGGCCTGGCGATGGTCATCTTCGCGGGCATCCGCGAACACTTGGCGATGAACGATGTTCCCAAGGCTTTCAAGGGCGTTCCGATCGCCCTGGTGAGCGTGGGCATCCTCGCCCTGGCCTTCATGGGCTTCAGCGGCATGGTTAAGTAAGAAACAATTTCACCAATTAAATCTTCTGTGTCATGAAAAAGACTTTGATTCTGATCGCGGCCATCCTCGGCTTCGCCGTGGTGGCTTCCGCGCAGCCGCGTGCCATCGGCGCCCGTATCGGCTATGGTGGCGAGTTCTCCTATCAGCACAGCTTCGGTTCCAACTTCGGCGAACTTGACCTCGGTTGGTATGCCCACAATTTCGACGTCGTCGGCATCTACGACTTTGTTCTTGCCGGCAACGGCCTTTGCAACTTCTATCTGGGTCCCGGTGCCTATCTGGGGTTCTACAACGGACCGAAACCTGCAGACCACAGTGGTGTAAATGCGGGTATCGCCGGACAGATCGGCGTGGAATGGAACATTCCGCAGATTCCGCTTCAGATCTCCCTCGACTGGAGACCGGTTTATTTGTTTGCTTATGAAAATGGCCCTTTCGATTACTATAGTTTCGGTCTGGGCATCAGGTATCGTTTTTAAAAGATGAAGAAGATTACAATTATCGTTGTGGCGATGCTCCTGGGAGCCGTCGCCGCTGTGGCTCAGCCGAAGGCCATCGGTGTCCGTGGCGGCCTGTTTGGTAACGCTTTCAATGGTGAAATCAGCTACGAACACTGGCTCACCATCTTTGACAATGACTATGATTTCCTCGAGGCCGAACTCGGCGTCTTCGCCAACAACGGCTTCAAGGCTACGGCGATGTACAACTTCACGCTCGCTTTCCCGGAGTTCACCGATCGTGGCGAGTGGGCGCTGTACGCCGGTCCGGGCGCGGTTGTCGGTTATGGCACCGGTGTGAATAAGGATGGCGAAGCGGTGGCCGCCCCGTTCTTTGGCGCAGCCGCGCAGTTGGGTATGGAGTACACCTTCTGGTTCCCGCTCCAGCTTTCCGTGGACTTCCGTCCTACCTTCATGCTGCCCGCGCTCATGAACCGCACCAACTGGTACGGCTTCGCACTGTCGGCCCGGTACGCTTTCTAAAGGGAAGAGAGCGACATCAGCAGCTGATACTGCTGGTTGAGCGCTTCCGAGAACGAATTATTGAGGATGGCATCCGTCAGGGTGCCATCCTCCGTTTTGATACGAAGGGATTTGATGCGGCCGTAGGCGAGGCTGCGGAGCTGGTCCATCGACGGGAACAGATACAGGAAATTGACCTCGTCGCGGGTCTGGGGGAGGGTGATTTCGGTGCCGTCCTCCAGCACGAAGGTGACGGGGGCGTCGGGGACGATCTGATATTTCTTCTCCGTGCCCAGTTGGAAGGCCAGGTCGATGTCCTCGTTAGCCGTGTTCTTGTAGTACAGGTGGTTGAGGATGATGTTGTACTGCAGGTCCTTGCCGACGGCGACGATCGGGTCCGCGGCGGTCATGATGCTGGTGGCCTGGTCGATGCGTCCGGCGGCCTCGGCGGTCAGGTCGATGGTCGCTTTCTTAGCCTTGTCGATGGCTTCGCAATGGCGCTTCAGGAGCGCGGCGAAGGCGTCGTCCTTGAATTTGAACTGGAGGTAATCGTCCGGATTCCAGCCGGTGATGATCTCCAGGGACTGGACGCCGCGGGTCAGCTTCTCCATGTCTTCGACCTCCAGGGCGTAGCGGAGGCGGTTCAGGAACGTGCCGTCCTCGAGGCGGCTTTTCGTGGCGCTTTCCTTGCCGATCTGGTCCGCCCGGACGACGGAACCGGAGGGGAGGGTGGCCGTCATTTTCGTGCCCTTCGGGGCGGAGAAGGCGGTTTTCTGCCGCAGGTCGATGAACAGCTGGTACATCGAAGACCCGTCGGGGAAGCCGACGAGTTCGACCCGTACGTTGAGGTCTCCGACCTTTTCGAAGACGGTGGAAATATGCGTCATGCCTTCGGACCGGTAGTTGGTCCGGATGGTCTGGCCGAACAGGCTGAGGGCCGCGAAAAGCGCGGCGACAAGGAGAATCGTCTTTTTCATTTCAGTTGCAAATATACATATTCAATGCCGTGAAAAGGAAAAAATGTGTATCTTTATGGGCACTGAAACGTTTAACCGTATGTATAAGTATCGCATTTCCGGCGACAAATACGTCCTGAGCCTAGACAATCACGTGGAAATCTCCGCCGCTCTCGCGGCCTTCTGCAGGGACCT
Source organism: Bacteroidales bacterium (assembly GCA_017558775.1). Classification (GTDB taxonomy): domain Bacteria; phylum Bacteroidota; class Bacteroidia; order Bacteroidales; family UBA932; genus Cryptobacteroides. The sequence goes on from JAFYTP010000005.1 coordinate 6,630, forward strand.
TGACATCCGCTGCGGCGCCGTATACGGAATCGGCGCGATCAATGAAGCCACCTTCCGTTTCCTGGATCCCGCCACGAAGAAATACGTGGACAAAACCTTCGCGGAACAGATGGAAATCACCAACCTTACCGGCAACATCTCCCGGAAGGACGAGGCTGTGTATCTGCACCTGCACATTACCGCCAGCCGGCGGGACTACACCTGCGTCGGCGGTCATATGCTTACCGCCCATGTGAACGGCGCCTGCGAGCTCGTCGTGGAGCGTTTCTCCTGCGAGGCCGGTCGCCGCTTCGACCCGGAAACGGGCCTGAACCTTTACGACTTCTAACCACATCGACCTATGAGTTTTGTCATGATCATTGAGCTGCTGATCGTTCTGGCAGCGCTGTACGTGGGCTCCCGGTATGGGTCCCTGGCACTCGGTGCCATTTCCGGCATCGGCCTGGCCATCCTTGTTTTCGGCTTCGGCCTCAAGCCCGGAACGCCCCCGACGGACGTCATCTACATCATCATCGCGGCCGTCACCTGCGCCGGCACCCTCCAGGCGTCGGGCGGTATGGACTGGATGATCCAGATCGCGGAAAGGATGCTCCGCAAGCATCCGGAGCACATCACCTTCCTGGGCCCGCTCGTGACCTTCTTCCTGACCGTTCTCGTGGGCACCGGCCATGTGGTCTATACCATCATGCCCATCATTTGCGACATCGCTCTCAAGAAGAACATCCGGCCCGAGCGCCCCTGCGGCGTCGCGTCCGTCGCCTCGCAGGTGGGTATCACCTGCTCGCCGATCGCCGCCGCCGTCGTCGCCTTCGTCACCATCTCCAACGCCAACGGCTATGCGGTCAGCATCCCGCAGGTCCTGATGGTCACCATCCCGGCGTGCCTCATCGGCCTGATGTGCGCAGCCCTGGCCTCCTACAAGCGCGGTAAGGATCTGGACGACGATCCCGAATTCCAGAAGCGCAAGGCCGATCCCGAGCAGTACGCTTACATGTACGGCAACTCCGCCACCACCCTGGACAAGGTCATCTCCAAGGAAGGCAAGGCCTCCGTTTTCGTTTTCCTGGGCGCCCTGCTCATCATTGTGGGCTTCGCTTTCTGCCAGATGATTCATGTTGCCGATGGGCGTACGGTGGCCGAGGCCATCGCCATCCCGAAGATGAACATCTGCATCCAGATTATCATGCTCGTGGCCGCCGCCTGCAACATCGTCTTCTGCAAGGCCTCCCCGAAAAAGGCCGTTGGCGGTGCCGTCTGGCAGTCCGGCATGGTCGCGGTCGTCGCCATCTATGGTATCGCCTGGATGGCCGACACCTACTTCGGCAACTACATGGACGAGATGAAGGCCATGCTCACCGGCCTCGTTACGAACTATCCCTGGTCCATCGCGCTGGTGTTTTTCCTGGTGTCCGTGCTCATTAACTCCCAGGGCGCCGTGGTCGTCGCGTTCCTCCCGCTGGCCTACCAGCTGGGCATCGCCGGCCCCGTCCTCCTCGGCGTCCTCCCGAGTGTCTACGGCTACTTCTTCATCCCGAACTACCCGTCCGATATCGCCACGGTCAATTTTGACCGCTCCGGCACCACCGTCATCGGCAAATACCTATTGAACCACAGTTTCATGATGCCGGGCCTGATCAGCGTGATCGTGTCCACCATCGTGGGCTACCTGATCACCTGCGTCCTCTTCCCGCATTACTTTGCAAGCTTCGTTCAGTAGGATATTCAGAAATTTTACCTAACTTTGCACTCCCTTTTTAAGGAGTCTGGTTCCGTAGCTCAGCTGGATAGAGCAACAGCCTTCTAAGCTGTGGGTCTTGGGTTCGAATCCCAACGGAATCACGAAAGGCAGTCTGATAATCAGGCTGCCTTTTCGCGTTCATGGGAATTGAGATAGATTATTACTATCTTTGTTCTACTCGACATTCGAGAACGCAATTCAATACTATGAAACGGAGAGAATTCCTGGAGAAGGCGGCGATGGCGACGGGGGGCATTTTGCTTTCCGCGGCGGGGGCCGATGCATTGGCAAAACAAGAAAACGGTAAAAAGATGAAAGTATTACTGATCAACGGAAGTCCCCGGCAGAAGGGGAATACATCCGTCGCGCTGGCGGAGATTGCGAAGACGCTGGAGAAGGATGGCATCGACAGTGAAATCGTCTGGATCGGAAACAAACCCATCCGGGGATGTATCGCCTGCGGTCAATGCCATCGGAAGCCAGGAGCCTGCGTTTTCAATGATGATGTTTGCAACGAGATTAGCGCCAAATTTGCTGAGGTCGATGCGCTCGTAGTCGGTTCGCCTGTCTATTACGGCCAGCCGAACGGGGCGCTTCTCTCCATCATCCAGCGGTCGTTCTATTCCAATGGTTCCGCCATCGCAGGAAAGCCCGCGGCTGCGGTGGCTGTCTGCCGTAGAGGTGGCGCGTCTGCCGTTTTCGACACGCTCAACATGCCGTTCCAGATGATGAACATGCCGCTCGTGACATCCCAATATTGGAACATCCTCTATGGTATGAACCCCGGCGAGGCCGCCCTCGACACAGAAGGCATGCAAACGATGCGTACCCTGGCCCATAACCTCACTTGGCTGCTGAAGGCAACCGGCGGTGTCCCCGCTCCCGGAAAGGGTGCCGACGAGCCCTGGGGGATGATGAATTTTATCCGCTAAATCTCATTCACCATGGCACAATACCCCTGCGAAAACTGCAAGTTAAGAGCACATTACGATAAGAACCCGAAATCTTTCATGGGTCGCTTCTGGCGTTGGCACATCAATTTCTGCCCAGGCTTCAAGGCCTATTTCACCCACCAGGACGAGGAAACCAAGGCCGCTCTCCGCGAGAAGTATAATTTCAAGAAGTATCAATGACCTCGCAGATAGACCCCTCCTACCTCCGCCCGCGTCTTCTCCATCGTGAGAACGCTAGCCACAAAGGCGATTACGGTCACTTGCTGATCGTCGCCGGATGCAACACCATGCCCGGAGCGGCGGTATTGGCTACCGGCGCAGCATTGGTATCAGGGTGCGGGTTGGTGACGGTGCATTCGTCGGAAAGGGCGTTGCAGGCTGTTGTCAATAACTTCCCGTCGGCGATGCTATCGGAGGATCCGAGGCCGCAGTTCAGTAAGGTGCCGGCGACGTTGGAGAGGTATTCTGCCATTGCTGTTGGCCCCGGGCTCGGGAAAGACGAGATGTCAAGACTCGCCCTAAGAGATCTTCTAAAGGCCGGGATTCCGATGGTGATCGATGCCGATGCGCTCAACCTGATTGCCGAGAATCCCAAGATGATGGGCCTAATCCCGAAGGGGTCCGTGATGACGCCCCACATCGGCGAACTCCGGCGCCTGATTCCCTTCGAGAAGGGACACGAAGAAGAAGCCGCCCAGGAGTTGTCACTCAAGAGCGGCTGTGTGGTGGTCCTGAAGGGATACCATAGCAAGATATTCTCTCCGGACGGCGCTTGCCTTGTCAATACCACCGGGAATCCGGGGATGGCCAAAGGAGGCAGCGGTGACGTCTTGACGGGCCTTGTCGGCGGCCTGATGGCCCGTGGCTACGATGCCATTGACGCGGCCGCCATCGGGGCTTGGATCCATGGTTTCGCGGGCGACCGTCTGACGGAGGAATGCACCGCGGAGGCTTATTCCAGCAGGGACCTTATCGACAGAATCCCTGCCGGATTCAAAGCCTTGTATTGATCTATTTCCCCAGGCAGGCCACGTGGGCCTCGGGGGCTTCCATGATATTCCAGGAGAGCACGGCACCGTTGAAGCCGTGGCGCATCACCGCGTCCAGGGATTCCGTCACGTAGGCGGGAGATGTGGGCGCGATGCCTTCACGGTAGTTGATTTCGATGCCCGGATACTTGGCGCAAGGGTACGGTTCCATGGCTTCAAGCTGGGAGTCGAGGAAGGCCACGTCCATCGCGAAGTCCGGATAGCCCTCGGCGCCCGGGACGGCCTCCTTCAGGAGGTTGTACTCGAAGCCCATGCCGGCGGGCGCGAAGGTCTGGCGGTACAGCATCGGCTTGATGAAGTCCGCGTGCTGCGCCAGGATCTCATAGTCCTGGCCCACGAAAGGTGCCATGAACGGTGCGTACAGGTCCATGCCGATGGAAAGCCCGCGGCTGCGGAGGCTGTCGGCGACAGCCGCGACAGCGCTGCTGACAACATGCCCCTTTGCCTGGAAGAAACGCTCTGCAACAGGATTCTCAAGCTGGAAACCCGTCGCGGGAGTGTAGCCCTTCACGTTGAAGAAAGCGTCGCCCGCAATGTCCCATGCCTCACGCACTTCGTCCAAGTCAAGTCCTTCCGCCGCGAAACGCTCTGCGCAGATCGGGCATCCGCAGTTGAGGACTCCGCCCACGCCGCTCACAAAGGACTGCGTGCGGATGCGGTCGAGGAACACCCCGTCAAAACCGCAATCGCGGAAGAAACGGTCGTAAATGCCCACGACATTGGCCGCGTTCTGCGGGTTGGAAGGGCAGTTGAAACTGAAGCCCTCACCGGCGGTAAGATCGTAGCTTCCTGGGATTTGACCCCATAAATCGACAGCGGGAACATTCTCGCAGACCTCTTCAGTCTCGGCGAAAACCGGGAGCCAAAGGAGCATCTGGATGCCTTTCGAATGCAGGTGCTCACCGACAGCCTTGTACAGCTCGGGCTCGACGCTCCAGCCGATGATGACTTTCTCGACGGGAATCAGGGCCGCGACGGTGTCGATGCGGCCGATGATCTGCTCGGCGGAATACTCCGGGGCGTGCCAGCCCCCGAGGGAGACCTGGACGATATATCCGGCTTCCGCCGCCGGCTTGGTTTTACAGGCTGCCAGGGCGACAAGCCCCAGCAGCACGAGCGCCAGCTTCCGCATTACCGGTCGACACGAGTGAACACGGGATCCTTGCCGTCCTCGACCAGGACATGCACCTTCATCGTGCGGGGCTCGCCGAAGGCGGGAGCGCCCTCACGCGGTTTGTCCTTCGCGATGAACTCATACTCCTTGCCACCGGGGACGGTGCGGGAAGTGACCTGCTCGGCCACGGCCTGGATCATCGGATAGGAGCCCACGGCCGCGTCGAAGATAGCGGCATCCTCTTCCGTAGCAGGCTGGAACTCCGGGAAAGCCTCGAGCGGGGTGACTTCACCCGGAATGAAGCCGCCTTCCTTCAGGAAGCGCTCGACCTCGGCAGGGACCGCGTCGATGCGGGCGGCACGGACGCCGTAACCCGGAAGGACCTCGGCCTCAGGGAGTTTCTGGCGGATAGCCGCGACACTCTCTTCCAGTCCGCCGCTGCCGAAGGTGCAGAAGGGGACAATCTTCTTGCCTTTGAAATCGACCTGGTCCAGGATTGTGGCGATGGGATTGGCATAGGTGCCGAACCAGACGGGATAACCCAGGAAGATGACATCATAGGAGGCGATGTCGGCCTGGAGGGGCTGGATTTCCGGAAGGGTGCCTTCCTGCAGTTCTTTCTGGCCGCGGGCGATGGTGGCGCCGAAGTCCTCGCCGTAGGAGTTGATGGGGACGATTTCGTCGATGTCCGCGCCGAGCTGGGCCTTGAGGGCCTCGGCGACGACCTTTGTCGTACCGGTCTGGGAATAATAGAGAACGAGGGTCTTAGGAGTGACCTTCTGGCTGCATGCGGCGGCAGCGACAAGGGCTGCCAGGATTAGAATGTGTTTCATATCAGGGTTAGATTTTGAGTTTGATATTCGCTTTACCCAGCGCCCAGGCCGTTCCGATGCACAGGAAGGCGAAAAGGACGCATTTAAGGAGCCCCAGCGGCGCGACGAGCCAGTCCGGGGAGGAGATGCCGAACGCCTCCGCGACGGCGTAGTAGACGTCGGGAAGTAGATAGACCGTGAGGGTGGCCGTTCCAGCGGGGGCGAAAGGCTTGAACCAGCCGGTCCAGCCCTTTTCCTCCAGGAGGCGGAGGATGGTGTAAAGCACCATTGACAGAGCCGTCACATATAAGCACCAGGGGAGGGTGCCGATGTTCTTGGAAATGATCCAGTCCTCGTGCGCGGCCGTGGCCAGGCAGAAGATCGTTCCCGCCGCAAGCAGCGTGTACAGGAGGCGTCTGCCGATGGTTTCCCGCGCAAAGTTGCGGTCCATCACGGCAACGAGCACCCCGCCGAGGGCCATCAGGGCCGAGGCACCGTTGTCCAAGTGCAGCGCGCGGGCGAAATCGTTGATGATGTTGTGCGTGTCCAGCATTGTCTCGCCGTCCCGCATCGGGGTGACCAGCATGTTCAGGCCGATGAGCCCGAGCCACAGGACGGACAGGATGCCGGGCCGTTTCCGGCACAGGAGCCAGGCCGTCGCCGCGAACAGGTAGGCCCATCCGATCATGCCCAGGATGCCCCACCAGCGGGCCGACAGGTATCCGCCCTTCTGCGTGCGGTAAGTGACGGCAAGGAAGATGAGTAGGCCGATGCCGACCCATCGGAGCCATTTCCCGGCCTTGAAGCCTTCCGGATACGCGTTCCAGACGAGGAAAAAGCCGATGATGGCGAGCAGGGAGAAGAGCCAGGCGCCGCACCCGAGGAAGGGGGCCATGTGGCCGTTGGCATTGACCAGGAAAACACCCATCACCAGCAGGGCGAAGGTCCGGGAGAGGATGTGGCCGAAGGTCTTCTCGCCCGGAATTCCCTTGGCGAAGCGGCGTTCGATGGCGTAGGGGATGGACATGCCCATCGCGAAGAGGAACATCGGGAAGACGACGTCCGCGAGGCCCATTCCGTCCTCCTGCGTGGCGGTGTGCTCCAGGAAGTGGGGCACGCCTTCCACGGACCAGAGGTCGTTCACGAAGACCATCAGGAACATCGTGAGCCCCCGGAGCATGTCGATGGCGCCGTTGCGCCGGCTGTAGAAGGAATCCGCCATTTAATGCAAAGATACAAACATTTGGACATACGGAAAAGAGAAGTTCCCGCCCATTTGGTAACTTTGTCCCCAGCTAAAACACTTTCCCTGTATGAAACTTTTCAGATTCCTTCTTCCGGCCCTTCTCGCAGTTTCTTGCTGCGGCGGTGGCAACAAGGCGGCCCAGCAGGACGGGCAGCGCCTCTTCGTCGGTGACGACTATGCCGTCACCCAAACCCAGTACGGCAAGGTCCAGGGTTACATCCTGGACGGCGTGTACACCTATCTCGGCATCCCGTACGGCGCTCCGACCGGCGGCGCGAACCGTTTCATGCCTCCGCAGAAGCCCGAATCCTGGGAGGGCATCCGTCCGGCGATGTTCTACGGGAACGACGCTCCTCAGAATATGGCCGACAAGTGGAAGAACAACTCCAGCACGTTCACGGACCATTGGAACTACTATGACGTGAGCGAGGACTGCCTGAATCTGAACGTATGGACCCCGGCTCCGGACGGCAAGAAGCGCCCGGTCTTGGTGTGGATGCATGGTGGCGGCTTCTCCGCCGGCAACAGCATCGAGCAGGATGGCTACCACGGCGCGAACCTCGCACGCGCGGGGGATATCGTATTCGTGTCCGTCAACCATCGGCTCAACGCCTTCGGCTTCTCCGACCTCTCTTCCGCCGGCCCGGCTTTCAAGTACTCCGGTAACGTGGGTATCATGGACCTGGTCGCTTCCCTGCAGTGGGTCCATGATAACATCGCGAACTTCGGCGGCGATCCCGGCAACGTGACCATCATGGGTCAGTCCGGCGGCGGCGCGAAGGTGTGCGACGTGATTTCGATGCCTTCCGCCAAGGGTCTGGTCCATAAGGGTGTCGCTTTGAGCGGCAACGCCACTTCCGCGACGGATCCCGCTTCGTCCTCCGCCATCGGCGCGGCCATCCTCAAGACCGTGCGCGGCGACGTGAAGAAACTCCAGGCGATGCCCTGGGAGGAATATTACGCGCTGGCCCATAAGGTCGCGGCCGAACTCGGCGGCGGCGGAATGGGCGGTTTCTCCCCGGTTGCCGACGGTGAGATCCTTCCCGCCGATGGCTTTTTCAAGGACGATGTCGCCGCGAAGGTTCCGCTGATCCTTTGTACCACCACCTCCGAGTTCGCCCTGAGCAAGGAGAACCTCGAGATGGAGAATCTCACCTTCGACGGTGCCGTCGCCCTCGTGCGCGACCAGTTCGGCCAGGAGAACGCCGAGGATATCCTCAAGGCCTTCCAGGCTGCCTTCCCGAACAAGAAGCCCATCGAACTCGTGAACATGACCGTGGCCCAGCGCAAGAACGTCCTTGCCACGGCCGATGCCAAGTACGCGCAGGAAGCGCCGGTCTATCTGGCCTGGTTCGACTACAACGCCCCGTTGTTCGGCGGCCGCATCCGCGCCTTCCACTGCTCTGATATCAGCTATTGGTTCAAGAATACCGACCTGATGGTCACCCATACCGGTGGCGGCGCCGAGCCGCGCGGCGTCTCCGACCAGATGTCCGCCGCCCTCCTCGCTTTCATGCGTACCGGCGACCCCAACTGCGCGGAAATCCCGCAGTGGCCCGCCTACTCTCCGGAGGAGGCCCCGACCATAATCTTCGACGTGAAGAGCGAGGTCCGTAACGCTCCCGACCGTCCCGCCCTCGAACTGATGGCAGACTTCAACCCTTGGCGGATGGCCCGTCCGGCCCCCGCCGCCAAGTAAGGTTCAAACAAAACACTGATCCGACGTCGCAGCGGCCCGTGAGGGTCGCTGTGACTCTTTTTTTTGCCCGTAAATGACGGATAATCAAAGAAAAAGCATTATCTTTGATGAGAACCCACTGAAATTTCTAACCTTTTTCTATCATGGCCAGCTATAAGAAAATCAGGAAAATCGAGGACGAATCGGAGAAAGTCCGGGTCGTCGACCGGCTTTTGACGCTTCGGGAACAACTGAAAACGGAGGTCCCGGAGAAGACGGCGACACAAACGCTGCTGCTCGCGACTTGGAACATCCGTGAATTCGGAGAAAACCGGCGCAAGGAGAGTCTGTATTACATCGCGGAAATCATCGACCATTTTGACATCGTCGTGATCCAGGAAGTGAACTCCAAGGAACTGAGCGGTCTGGAAGACGTGTTGGCCATCCTGGGCGACAACTGGTCCTATGTCATGTCGGACGGTGTCGAGGGCGCTGCCGGCGGCAGCGAGGCCATGGCTTTCGTCTATAACTCCAACAAGGTCAAGTTTACCGGCCTGGCCGGTGAGATCGTCCTTCCCGACGGCAAGGACATGAAGGTCGTCCAGTTCGCAAGAACCCCGTTCATGGTGTCGTTCCGCGCCGGCTGGTTTGATTTCAAGCTTTGTACGGTCCATATCTATTACGGAAGCGATACCGTCAAGGGAATTTATCAGCGTCGGCTCAAGGAGATCAAGACCGTGTCGGATTTCCTGCTCAAGAGACAGAAGACGGATGATATGTCATACATCCTGCTGGGCGATTTCAACATACCCGATGTCGATGGAGAGTATTTCAATGCACTTGTCGAGGAACGGAGTAAAACCAAGAGCGGCAAGGAAAAAACCAAGGAGAAGTTCTTCATCCCGGAGGAAATCCGCCGGCATCCTACCGATCTGGGCAAGGTCAGCCATTATGACCAGATTGCCTTCAGCCTCAAGCTGGACCGGTCCATGGTCCTCTATGATGACGGCAAACAGAAAGCCGGCGCATTCAACTTCACGGATTCCGTTTACAAACCCGAGGATTGGGAAATATACCAACCCTTCTACCAGGAGGCTTATGACAAAATGATCGGGAAGGAGAAGGAAACCATCGCGAAGAATGTGGCCAAATATGCCGCGGCGAAGGAAAAATCTGATAAGGAGTGGAAGAAATACGAAGAGGAGCGGGCGAAATATGAAAAGCAGCTGGAGGAGTTTAATCAGACCAAGCAGGGAACCCGGCCCACGGCGCCTAAAAAACCGAAGAAGGCCCCGACCGAGCCGAACACTGCGATTACAACGCCGATGCAATACTTCTCCGGACGTTGGAGAACCTTCGAGATGTCGGACCATCTGCCCCTCTGGGTGGAGCTGAAGATCGATTTCAGCGACCAGTATCTGAAGAAGCAGAAGACGGCTGAATAATACTCTTAAGAGGAATGATAAAAAGAACCTGGTGCGATTCCGCATCAGGTTCTTTGATTAATACAGAGGATATCTTAGGAATTATCCTCGACACTCACAATCTTGACATTCTTTCCTGCGATGACAGATCCTTTCAGATTAATCTTTATCTTTCCGGAGGAAACATCAATCCTCTTCTCGTCATCAGCGCGATAACTATCAACCTTGGAGTCTCTGGACCGTATTCTCAAGAGCGGGTTCGGATAAATAAAGTACCCCTTGGTCAAGTTACCATATACCCGTCCCCGGCTGTTTTTGAAGGTGTACCACCAGGGATCCTGCGCTTTCTTGGAACTGCTTCCGTTGATCGTTTGCACGATAACAGGTTTTCCGTTCTGAACGCAGAAAACGTTGACGTCCATCTGGACTTTGACATCGCCTGCAAGAATCGTCACGGGACCGACATTGACGTATGCTTCCACATTGCAAGGGCACCGTGTGTAACCGATCTGGTTATATTTGCAGTTGTATTGGGGTTTAATGACGGTGCCCGGAGCGGGACCGGTCAATAATTGAAGTGTATACTTGGTGACGACGCCTTGGTTGGAAGCGCTGAATTCCATATTATCAGCCATAGCCTTTTCCAAGTCTTCTTGTTTCTTCTTTGATCTCAACGCGCTGATAGTGAGTGCTGTACCTCCTAAGTTGAAGATATCGTCACAAGTGTATTCCGTGGATTCTGCCAGTTTCTGTTCGCCGCTTGCGGACTGTCCATAGCCTTTGACGGTCTGGGATCCTGTATAGGTGAATTTCTTGGCGGAGTACTCCTTTAAATAACTGAAAGAGCGTCCATAGGTGACGGATGTAACGATAGCAAGAGCCTTTCCATTCATTGCTTTCTTCAAGTCCTCCCAGGTGACATTATTGCCAAAGAGCGTTGAAGGATCCTGTCTCCAATCGTCGGCCATTTTGACGGTGAAATAGTCCTGTTCGAGACTCGTCGCTTGGACAAAAGACGATTCGGTGGAGTCCGTCTTTGCTTTGACATTCAAGCTGACACCGCCATAGCTGGCGTCCACCTTGAAGTCAAGCATCATTTGCTTTTCACTCGTGTAGATGGTTGTGCGAGGGTGCTGCATACCCGGAGCCTTATAACGAGAATCACTAAGAAGGATTCTCATAATCTGATTAGCTGCAGTCCGTGTCCCCACATTTGTCGGGTCGACCCCTGTCTGTTTGGTGGTGGATCCCGCCAGGAAATCGCCATATAAGCAGACTTTGTTTCGGGCGACTCTGCTGAGAGGGGTAGGACTTCCTGATGTTATTTCAGGATCTATCAGCAGGATAGCTCCCGGATAGATGTTCTCATAGCCACTACCGCGAACATATACTTCTTTGTTGTTAATCTCGGTGGGAGTTACGGTAAGAATGTAGCCGGCATTCTCAATGGTGTTCTCCATTGCATCGGGATAAGTCTTCTTATCGTAAAACAGGTCGTTGTTAATAAGAGCCGCGGGGCTGTATTCTACTGATGCAAGTCCATCCCGGATCTGTTTCCTTCGTTCTGCATCTGTAGTTGGTGCGGCCGTTGTCTCCGAAAGAGTCTTTACGGTTCTTTTTGTATAACTGGACGCAAGATGCGCGTCAGCGGCATATACCTCGATGTCATATGTGGTGTTAGGCGACAGGCCCGTAATCGTGTAGGAGGTGGTGTTTTTCATCCATCCCGTGCTACGGCAATTGGCCGAATTGAAGGGAGACAGAGACCATCTTACAAGATAAGTGAGTTCGCTTTGTGCGGTTTCTTTGTCAGTTGCCTTTTGCCAGGACAGCGAGATACTCCGAGCGTTAATTTTGCTGATCGTTACGTTTTTATTAGGGATGCTCGGTGCTGTATTGTCGGGCAAGGTAGTTACCGTAGTTTTCGCGTATGTGTTCTCCCAGCCGCCTTCATCCCTGACGTATATGATAATGTCGTAGGTGGTATTGGGGGTAAGGCCGGTGATGACATATGACGTATTGTCGAGCCTCTTTTCGCCGATGTGACGGACTTTATTGTCCCATACGTAGGGAGCGACACACCATGTGACGGTGTATTGGAGCTTGCTTTGAGGAGTTTCTTTATCGGTAGCCTTAGTCCAGCGGATGGAGATGCTGTTTTTGCTTCTACTGACAATGGTGACATCCTTGACAGGAACCTGTGGTTGTGTGTTGGCCATTATACACAAGCAATTTACCTTGTATCATTGCGAGGTTTTTGGTTATTAATGAATGCATTCGTCTCCCGGTGAGTGATACAGCAGGGAGCAGGGCTGCATAGTAGTGGACCTCCCGGCCCGCAAACTAACGGTTTGGGGTGGCTTTTACTCTTTAGAGATGGTCATAGTTTGGGTTAATACACAGTTAAGTCGGTAATGGGTCCTTCGCCCTTATTTAGAGCGAGTGGAAATGGTCAAGTTTTAGGTGTTAATCAATTTAGAAATGAATATTATTCATTAAATATTATATGTCTAATAATATTTATAAATATTCATTCTTTTGCGCAAGAATAAAAATAATAACTCTTAATCAAGAAAACAATAGATTGATTAAAATTCTGGCCAGATTTTGCGAGAAATTATGAATATTTTTATGAATAGGTGAATATTTGTAAAATATTCAATAATTATTCGCGTTTTATCGTCGGGTCAGAGTCTTCTTTTATGCATAAGGAATTGTCCTCATTTGTCGCTTCTGCTGCCTTTTATGCACAAAAAACCCCGGCGCAAACGCGTCGGGGCTTTACTATCTGGAAGAGAGAGGAGCTTAGGCTTTCTTCTCCTTCAGCTCATTGATCTTGGCCTTGGCCTTGCAGGCGGCTTCGCCCACTTCTTCCTTGGCCTCGGCATACAGGTCCTTGGCCTTGTCGGCGGCCTTGTCGTAGACCTCCTTGCCTTTGGCCTTGGCCTTGTCTGCCAGAACCTTGGCGTCCGCGAGGGCGTCCTTGGCGTCTTCCTTGACACCGTCGTACACCTTCTTCACGCCTTCCTCTACTTTCTCACCGGCCTTGCCGGCATAGTACTGGACTTTCTCACCGAGCGTGACTTTGCCGTCACCGTTGAGGTCCATCGGGTTCTTTTTTTCTTCTTCCATGGTTATTAGTGTTTTGTTGGGAACAAATATAACTATTTTTTCATTCTTTCCCGCCACAGCGTGGTCATGTCTTCCAGCGTCTTGCCCTTGGTCTCAGGAACGAGCTTCCAGACGAAGAAGGCGGCAAGCAGGCAGAAGAAGCAGTACATGCCGTAGGTGAAGGCCGGGCTCCAGGTGTACATCGGCACGAAGGTGGAACTCACGATGAAGTTGGAGATCCACTGGAAAGCGACGGCGATGGCCACGGCGGCGCCGCGGATCGTGTTCGGGAAGATCTCGGAAATGAGCACCCAGCAGATCGGGCCCCAGGAGAACATGAACGAAGCGCTGTAGACCATGACGCTGATCACGCCGACGATGCCGGGAACACCGGGGACGGCGTCGGCCAGGGCCACGCCCAGGGCGCCGAGGGCCATGCCCAGGGAACCGGTGATGAGCAGCGGCTTGCGGCCGAGTTTCTCCACGGTGAAGATCGCGACGAGGGTGAACGTGATGTTGATCACGCCCATCAGCACGGTCTGCGTCATCGGATTGCCCATGCCCATCGATTCGAAGATACGCGGCGCGAAGTACAGCACGGCGTTGATGCCGACGAACTGCTGGAACACGCTGAGCATGATACCGACGAAGATGACGATGAAGCCGTAGGCGAGGAGTTTCTCCTTCTTCTCGATGACAGTGTTCTTGATGTCGTTGAGGATCTCGCGGGCCTTGGATTCGCCGTTGATGTTGGAAAGGACCGTGAGGGCCTTTTCCTCCTGGCCGCTCATGGCCAGATAACGAGGCGTCTCAGGGACGAGGAGGATGAGCAGGGTGAAGAGGCCGGCAGGGACGCATTCGGAGCCGAACATCAGGCGCCAGCCGGTGGTGACGGACCAGTTGCCGTCAGCGGCGAGGTCACCGAGGTTCACGATGCGGTTCAGGCCTTCGGCGAGGGATTCCATCTTCGGGGCGATGTGGTCGCCGAGGATCACGAGGTTCACGAAGTAAACGACGAGCTGACCGAAGATAATCGCGAACTGGTTCCAGGAAACGAGCGCGCCGCGCTTGTCGGCCGGAGCCACTTCGGCGATGTACATCGGGCAGATGGCCGAGGCCATGCCCACGCCGATGCCGCCGAGGACGCGGTACAGGTTGAACGCCACGAGCAGGGAAGCGGTCGGAACGCCCTTCTCGAAGAAGAGGAATTCCGGATAGTAGGAACCTGCCGCGGAGAGGAAGAAGCACACGCCCGCGATGAACAGGCTCTTCTTACGGCCGAACTTGCCGGCGAAGAGGCCGGAAAGGGCGGAGCCGATGATACAGCCGATCAGCGCGCTGGAGGAGGTGAACCCGTGCAGGACATTGGTGTAGTTGAAGTCCTTGGCACCCATGAAGAATGCCTGGAGACCTCTTTCCGCACCGGAGATGACCGCGGTGTCGTAACCGAACAGCAGACCGCCGAGGACGGCTACCAGAACAATGGAAAACAGGTAGCCGGAGCTACCTGTTTGTCTATAACTGGCCATAACGGTCTATTTCGCGTAGAGGTTCAGAAGGGTCTCGTAGAGCTCCTGCTTGCCGGACTCGGCCACGACCTCGCCGTTCTTCTTGGCATAGTCGTAGAGTTCGACCAGCGTGGCCTTGCCTTCCTCGAACTTCTTGCCGAGGCCGCTGTCGAAGGAAGCGTAACGCTTGGAAACCATCTCGCAGATCGGGCTCTCCTCGAGCACGGCGGCGGCGTTCAGGAGCGCGTGAGCCATGGCGTCCATCGCGCTGATGTGGGCGATGAAGATGTCCTCCGGATCGGTGGAAGAGCGGCGGAGCTTCGCGTCGAAGTTGGTGCCACCGTCCTTGAAGCCGCCGTTGCGGATGATCTGCATCATGGCCTGGGTGAGATCGTAAGGATCCACCGGGAACTGGTCGGTATCCCAGCCGTTCTGGGCGTCACCGCGGTTGGCGTCGATGGAACCGAGGAAGCCGTTGTCGACAGCCACGGTGAGCTCGTGCTCGAAGGTGTGGCCGGCGAGGGTGGCGTGGTTGACCTCGATGTTCACCTTGAAGTCCTTGTCAAGACCGTTGGCGCGGAGGAAACCGATCACGGTCTCGGTGTCCACGTCGTACTGGTGCTTGGTGGGCTCCATCGGCTTGGGCTCGATGAGGAAGGTGCCCTTGAAGCCGTTGGCGCGGGCGTAGTCGCGGGCCGCGGTCAGCATCTTGGCGAGGTGGTCCTTCTCACGCTGCATCTGGGTGTTGAGGAGGGTGTAGTAACCTTCACGACCGCCCCAGAACACATAACCGGTGCCGCCGAGTTTGATGGTGGCGTCGATGGCGTTCTTGATCTGGAGAGCGGCGCGGGCGACGATGTCGAACTGAGGGTTCGTGGCGGCGCCGTTCATGTAACGCTTGTTACCGAACACATTAGCGGTACCCCAGAGGTTCTTGATACCGGTCTCTTTCTGCTTCTCCACCAGGTAGTCGGTGATGTCCTTCATACGGGCTTCGTACTCGGCGATGTCCTCGGTGTCCTCCACGAGGTCGACATCATGGAAGCAGTAGTAGCCGATGCCGAGCTTCTGCATGATTTCGAAACCGGCGTCAGCCTTCTGGCGGGCGCGGCAGTAGGGGCACTCACCCTTGTCCCACTCATAGGAACGGGTCTGGCCGCCGAACGGGTCTGCGGACGCCTGGCCCAGGGTGTGCCACCAGGCCATCGCGAACTTGAACCAGTCCTTCATGGGCTTTCCCATGACCACGCGGTTAGCGTCATAATAATGGAAGGCAAGGGGATTCTTGCTTTCTGCACCCTCGAACGGGATCTTACCGATTGTCGGGAAATACTCTTTTGCCATAGTGCTTTGTGTTTTTAGTAAGTTTAGAGATTTGATTTCCAATTTTCATAAGCCGCCCGGTACTCTTCCTCGTGGGAAGGAGTGATGACGGCAAGTTTCTCCAGGGTGGCGAAGGCCTCGTTGTGGTCGCGGTAGATGCCCGCGCCGATGCCCGCTCCCTTGGCCGCGCCCACGGAACCGTCGGTGTCGTACAGCTCGATGACGGCCCCGGACACGCCCGCGAGGGTCTCGCGGAAGATGGGGGAGAGGAACATGTTGGCCTTGCCGGCATGGATCATCTTCACGGGGATGCCCATCTTTTCCATGATCTCGATACCGTACTGGAAGGAGAACACGATGCCCTCCTGGGCGGCGCGCATCAGGTGCGCCTTGCCGTGACGGTTGAAGTTCACGCCGTGGATGCTGCAGCCGGTGTCCTTGTTGCCCAGCATGCGCTCAGCGCCGTTGCCGAACGGAAGGATGGACACGCCGTCGGAGCCGATGGGAACCTCGGCGGCGACGTTGTTCATGTCGGCATAGGAGATGCCCTCCGGGGCGATGTTGCGGCGGATCCAGGAGTTCAGGATGCCGGTGCCGTTGATGCACAGGAGGACGCCGAGACGGGTCTGGTCCGCGGTGTGGTTCACGTGCGCGAACGTGTTCACGCGGCTCTGCGGGTCAAAATTGACAGTACCGTTCACGCCGTACACGACACCGGAGGTACCGGCGGTGGAGGCGATTTCACCGGGCTCGAACACGTTCAGGGACAGCGCGTTGTTGGGCTGGTCGCCGGCGCGGTAGGTGACCGGGATGCCGGGGGCGAGACCGAGGTCGGCCGCGGCTTCCTTGGTCAGGACGCCCTGCGGGCCGAAGGTCGGACGGATCTGCGGGATGACGTTCTCGTCGAAACCGAACTGGTCCAGGAGCTCCTTGGAGAGCTTGTTCTCCCGGAAATCCCAGAAGATACCCTCGGACAGGCCGCTCACAGTGGTGCAGGTCGTGCCGGTCAGGCGCATGGCGATGTAGTCGCCCGGAAGCATGATCTTGTTGATGCGCTCGTAGAGCTGGGGTTCGTTCTCCTTCACCCAGGCGAGTTTCGCGGCGGTGAAGTTGCCCGGGTTGTTCAGCAGGTGGGCGAGGCACCAGTCGCTGCCGAGGGCCTCGAAGGCCTTGTTCCCGTAAGGGACGGCGCGGGAGTCGCACCAGATGATGGAAGGACGGAGGACGTTGTGGTCCTTGTCCACGCACACGAGCCCGTGCATCTGATAGGAGATGCCGATGGCCTGGATGTCCGCGGGAGAGAAGGCCTTGCTCTGCAGGGTGGCCTTGCCGCGCACCTGCTCGAGGATGTCGGCGGTGGCGAGCCGGAGGTTGCCCCACCACATGGTGGGTTCCTGCTCGGCGAAGCCGGGCTGCTTGGACATGATGGGCGCTTCGCTCTTGGGATAGAAGGCGGTGGCGACGCACTTGCCGGTCTCGACGCTTACGAGACTGGCCTTGACGGAAGAACTTCCGACGTCATAACCGAGAAGATACATGTCTTATAGTCTGGATTTGTTGTATTTGTTCTTATCGAAGCGGTAGAACCGGGCTGCCCGGTGGGAGACGCCCTGCTCATACTCGTCCAAAGCGGTGAGGTAGGGCATCTGGGTCATCTTCTTATAGAAGTTCGCCGGGTCGAGCTTGCTGCCGAAGACCACCTCGTAGAGGTTGCGCAGCTGGGTGACCGTGAATTTGCGGGGAAGGAGGTCGTACAGGATGGACGGGTCCATGGACGCGAAGGTCCTCAGGTAGTCCAGGGCCACGGCGATGATCTTGTCGTGGTCGAAGGCGAGCGAAGGGAGCTCGTCCACGGGGATCCAGACGGCTTCCGTTCCTTCCATATCATGAATGATGCTCTTGCCGATCTTGACAAGCGCGAAATAGGCGATGGTCACGATACGCTTCACGTGTGCCTGGTGCGCGTATTCCACCCAATGGACATCCTTGGGATTCCGGGTACGGTCCGCAGAACCGAAGGCGTGGAACTGTACCAGGGGGATGTTCCGCAGGCCGGTGAGTTCGGCCAGGACGCGCCGGGCGGTGTCGTCCAGTTCCTCGACGCCGCGTACCAGGTCGCCGGGGAGTTTCATATCGTGGAATTCCAATCCGCCGAATTCACCGATGCGGCGGATCAGCAGCACTTGCAGACGATTCCCGTCAAATCCGAACACCGTGCAGTCGACTGATAAGTGGAGTTTTGCAGATTCCTCTTCCATGGTTTTGTGTTTTAGTGAGTCAAAGATATAAAAATTCCAAACCCATTGCAATACCCCTTCTTGTAAAATGTGCACTTTCTCTGAAAAACAGGCAGATTGTTATTGTATTCAATACAATTTGAATCAAAATTGACATTTTTTTACGTACCTTTGCAACGCGGTTTCCGCCTCCCGGCGGCACCGTCACCTCGGGGTGTGGCGCAGTTGGCTAGCGCATCTGGTTTGGGACCAGAGGGTCGTGTGTTCGAGTCACATCACCCCGACGGGGGCTGGCGAAAGCCAGCCCCTTTTTTCGTAGTAATTCGCCCATATTTCATCCCTCC
>JAFYTP010000038.1 GCA_017558775.1 Bacteroidales bacterium
GCCTTGTCCGACGCGAAGGTCGTGCGGAAATACAGGCGGCAGGTGAGTTCCGGAGAAAGGATGTTCTGCGGGTTGTCGCTATGCAGGAGGCCGACATTCCAAGTGGTCGCGCCCTGTTCCGGGTCGATGCCGAAGTCCTGCTCCTTGAGCTTGTTCATAAACTCGATGAACAGGTCCACGGCGCTCACGCCGTGCTCGGGATAGCCCGAATGGAACGCTTCGCCGGTGAACTTAAGGTCATACGACTTGGTGCCCTTCGAGGCCGATACCATGCAATTGTCAGTAGGCTCACCCACAACCAGATACTCCGCCTTGACATCCGTCTTGGCGAACGCTTTCGCGCCCCAGGATCCGGTTTCCTCGCCGGCGAGCAGGAGAAGCCCGAAGTCGGAGCGTCCCTCTTCCGCCAATTTCTGGCAGGCGCTGATCATCGAGAACACCTGGCCTTTCGCGTCGCACGCTCCGCGACCACGGACCTCCTTCTTGGTGATCTTCGGGGCGATGTACGGCGGAACGGTATCAAGGTGCGAGCAGAAGACAATCTTGGGTTCACCCCAGGTGAAGAGGAGATTAATGGTCCCGTCACCGACCTCATCGGCCCGGACGTCGGGCCGATGGGAGGGAGGGAACATATCCGGGAGTGTACGGACGAGCCATTCGGCGACTTCCCACTCCTTCCCGGAGGTAGAATCAAAACTTAAAAGTTCTTGAAAGAAATCAAAATCCATTCGTTCTCCAAATAAAAGTGCAGAACAGGTGTTTCCACACATTTTTCCCATTTCTCGTGAGCAAAAAACGAGATTTCCGTTCACGAAACATCAATTTGGGCACTTTCGTGAGCAAAAATGGCCGGATTTGCTCACGAGATGGCACGCCCCTAGATCAGGCCCTTCTCCAGCAGCAGCTGGGCAATCTGGACGGCGTTGGTGGCGGCGCCCTTGCGGAGGTTGTCGCTCACGCACCAGAGGTTGAGACCGTTCTCGACGGAGAAGTCGCGGCGGATGCGGCCGACGAAGACCTCGTCCTTACCCTCGGCGAAGAAAGGCATCGGGTAGACGTTGTTCGCCGGGTCGTCCTGGATCACGACGCCGGGCATCGCGGCCATCAGGGCGCGGGCCTCGTCCAGGTCGAAAGGTTTGCGGAATTCGATATTGACACTCTCGCTGTGACCGCCCCAGACCGGCACGCGGACGGTGGTGGCGCTGACGGCGATGGTGTCGTCGCGGAGGATCTTGCGGGTCTCATTGACCATCTTCATCTCTTCCTTGGTGTAACCGGTCTCGAGGAAACTGTCGATGTGGGGGAGGATGTTCAGGTCGATCTGGTGGGGATAGAACTCGCCTTTACCGCCGGCGCGTTCAGTCTTGAGCTGGTTCACACCCTTCTGGCCGCTGCCGCTCACGCTCTGGTAGGTGGAGACGACGATGCGCTTGATGCCGTAAGCCTTCTGGAGGGGAGCCAGGGGCATCAGCATCTGGATGGTGGAACAGTTCGGGTTCGCGATGATGTAGTCGTCAGGACCGAGGACGTCACCGTTGATTTCGGGGATGACCAGTTTCTTGGTCGGGTCCATGCGCCAGTAGGACGAATTGTCCACGACACGGCAGCCGACGGCGGCGAATTTCGGGGCCAGTTCGCCCGAAGCCGCGCCACCGGCGCTGAAAATTGCGACGGCAGGCTTCTTGGCGATGGCCTCATCGGCGCTTACGACGGTCCATTCGCGACCCTGGAACAAAACCTTCTTTCCGACGGAGCGAGAGGAGGCGACAGGAAGTAATTCCGTAACGGGGAAGTTCCTCTCTTCCAGCACTTTGAGCATTTTTGAGCCGACCAGACCGGTGGCTCCCACTACTGCAACTTTCATACGTCCTAAATGTTTAAATTCGTTTTACTGAAATACTAACCGCTACAAAGATAATAAATTATCTTAATAATTATCTCAAAATATCATTCAGTAAACTTGATGCCGCCTGACGGGCGCCTTCACCGGGTCCTTGGATCACGATCGGCGTGGGGTGGAAGGCGCTGCGGATGAGGATCGCATTCTCCGTTCCGCGCAGGTGATAGGCCGGGTGTTCCTGCGGAACTTGCTGGACGCGGATGCCGGCTTGATAGCCAAGCGGCGCGTCAGCAGCCTTCTCCAAATAAGCGACGAAACGGCGGCGGCAGCCGGCCCGGAGGGCCTGGCGGTGCGCCTCGGCGAAGACGGGTTCCATCTCGTCCAGGCCGCGGTAGAAGTCCTCCAGAGGCACATTGAACAGGGCGGCGGGAATGAGCGGACGGATTTTCACGTCTTCCTCCTCGAGCCGGACGCCGGCTTCGCGGGCGAGGATGAGGAGCTTGCGGAGGGCGTCGCGGCCGCCGAGGTCCAGGCGCGGGTCGGGCTCGGTGAGCCCGGCTTCCTGCGCCGCACGGACCAGCGA
>JAFYTP010000039.1 GCA_017558775.1 Bacteroidales bacterium
ACCTCATGGACACGGCCCTTATCATCGGTCATTTTAACCAGACCGCCGAATACACCCACGCCATGGTCGATATGGACTATATAATCGCCGATGTTGAAGGAACTCAGATCATTCAGAGTCAATTGCTCCGACTTCTCCACCGTACGGCGAATACGTACCCGGTGGAAGCGATCGAAGATTTCATGATCCGAATAGCAACAAATCCTGTCTTCATTGTCAATGAACCCCGCATGGATGTTCTTTCCCTTGACAAAATCCGGAAGCAACGCATGTTCGTCCTGCAGCATAATGGAGCGCAGACGTTCCAGCTGGGATTCCTTTTCACCGTAGATATAGACCTTGTAGTTGTTTTCCAGCCGTGTACGAATATCGGAAAGGAGGAGTTCGAAGTTCTTGTTGAAGACAGGCTGCGGCGCAATGGAGAATGCTACGTTTTCAACATTCTGGCTTTGGAGCGGGATTTCCAAATATACATGGCGGAAGGCTGTCAGTTCCGGGAAAAACGCCTGATCCTTATACATATCAGACGAATCCAGCCACACTACCGTATTCTCCTTTAATAATGTAAGGATGCTGACGCCTCCCTCTTCCTGGCCGCCGGCGACGATGTCGGGATATATTTCGGCCTTATCGACCTTATCGACAGATAACTGCGTGTTACAGTCGAAGGTATGGATTTTTTCCACCTCATTCCCGAAGAAAGTAAGGCGGTAAGGATGTTCTAGGGAGTAGGAGAATATGTCGATGACAGCGCCGCGGACGGCGTACTGGCCCGGGGACGAGACGAAATCGACACGCTCGAAACCTTGTCCAATCAGGGTTTTACAGAGGTCGTCGTAGGAGATTTCATCGCCCGTGCTGATGGTCAGGAGCGCTCCGGTGATCTTTTCCTGATCCGGCACCGGTTCTTCCAGGGCGCCCGGATAGGTGACAAGATATAATGGACCTTCACCTGGATCCATCATTTTGCCGATGGCGGCAGTACGCTGGACGCCGAGGGAGGATTTGTAATTGCTGCGTTCGACGGCACCGCCGCTGTCCGGAAGGAAGAAGACACAGTCGCCTTCCACCAGATTATATAGGTCCGCACTGCAATATTCGGCCGCTTCCCGGGTGGGAAGGACGATGAGGTGGGTTCCTTTTTCGGCTACTTGGGATACGACGAACCAGCGCGCAGACAGAAATAGCCCGCTGCAGAATGTTTCCTGGGAGGAATTCATCCTGCGGCGGAGCAAGGCTGTCGATGTTTGACTTATCAACATTCTGCTCAAAAAGGCTGTTGAAAAGCTGTTGATAACCCTGTGGACAGTGTTGTGGAAAACCCGGCCGGAAATTTTCATCCGATATTTCCACAAGTTACCAACAGGGAAAACCCGGAGTTATCAACAATTTTCAAAGCACTCAATCCAATGATACTCAAAAGGTTCCTACTCTTTATCAACAAATTGACAGGAACATATATATCATCAGAAATTCAATAAATAAAACTATATTTGTACTTGAAACAGATCCGACCGCCCATGAGCGAATTCGACCCGCGCAGTACAACCGACCGCAAAGATAATGAATTGGACGGAATTATCCGCCCTCAGGAACTGGATGATTTCACCGGGCAGCGGGAAATCGTCTCGAACCTGGAGATCTATATCAAAGCCGCCAAGATGCGCGGCGACGCCCTGGACCATACGCTTTTCCACGGTCCTCCCGGTCTGGGAAAGACTACCCTCGCGCATATAATCGCGAATGAGATGGGTGTCAATATGAAGGTAACTTCCGGTCCCGTGCTGGACAAGCCGGGCGATCTGGCGGGTCTGCTCACTTCCCTGGAAAAGGGGGATGTGCTCTTCATCGACGAAATCCATCGGCTTTCTCCTGAGGTTGAGGAATACTTGTATTCCGCGATGGAGGATTATGTAATCGACATTATGATCGACAAGGGGCCGGGTGCCCGGAGCGTCCGGATTTCCCTGAATCCTTTCACTTTGGTGGGAGCTACGACCAGAAGTGGCTTATTGACAGCTCCTTTGCGGGATCGGTTCGGCATCAATTGCGCGCTGGAATATTATGATACGGACGATCTGAGGAAGATTGTCATCCGCAGCGCAACGATCCTGGGCATTGAAATTGACAATGACGCGGCGCTCGAGATTGCGCTTCGCAGCCGCGGTACGGCCCGTATTGCCAATGCGCTCCTGAAGCGGGTACGGGATTTCGCCCAGGTGCTCGGGGATGGACGCATCGACGTGGAAATCGCCCGTTTCGCGCTGAACAAGCTCAAGATTGACAAGCGCGGTCTCGATTCCATCGACCATAAGATCCTCCGGACGCTTATCACGACCTTCAAGGGTGGTCCTGTGGGTGTTGGTACATTGGCAACCTCCATTTCCGAGGACGCCGGTACCCTGGAGGAAGTCTACGAACCCTTCCTCATCAAGGAAGGCTTCCTCATCCGCACCCAACGCGGCCGCGTCGCCACCGACCTCGCCTACCAGCACCTCGGTATGGAATCCGCCCTCCCCCAGCGCCGCTATAATCCGGACGACAACGGAACCCTGTTTTAATATATGAGAAAAATAGTCGCTTCTTTGATTCTGCTGGTATGTAGCATTCCGGCATTCTGTTGCACGTCGGTGATTATCAGTGGGAAGGTACGGGCTGATGGGAGGCCGGTGATGATGAAGCATAGGGATACGGATCATTTGAGTAATGATATTGTGTGGTTCAAGGGGGAGAGGTATGATTTTATGGGACTGGTCAATACGGATGGGCCGATGGAGAAGGAGGTATGGGCGGGGATGAACAGTGCGGGGTTCTGCATCATGAATACGGCGACGTATGATTTGAAAGAGGATGATGTTCCGGCGGAGAAGATGGACAAGGAAGGGTATATGATGTACCGGGCTTTGGAGGTTTGCGCGACCGTCGAGGACTTCGAACACTTTCTGGATACTTTGTCAAAACCGATGGGCATCGAAGCAAATGTAGGGGTCATCGACGCAAATGGGGGTGCAATGTACTATGAAATAGATAATTGGAGGATTCGGGCGAAGTATGATGTTAATGAGGAGCCTTCCGGTTATCGGGTGGTCACGAATTTCACCTGGTCGGGTCGGGAAGCGGACCGGAAAGGGGTGGACAGATATGAGAAAGCCTGCTCATTGCTGGCCGAAACTTGCATTCCTATTTCTGAATGGGATCACGACTTTTTGATTAATAAGATTTCCCGTAGCGGGGCTCCGATCCTTCGGCCGATTACTACCGCCTCCATTGTTTTCGAGGGTGGGGTTATGTGGGCTTCGCTGGGACAGCCGGATAAGAATCCGTATTATCCTTATACGATAGATGGCCGATCAGGTCGGCCATGACGGGAGATAATACCTTAAAAGTCCTACTTTACTTTGTAAAAGTCCCAGATTTTGCGTTAATTTGTGAACTATTTCGATAGAATTTCTATTAATTTTCACTTATATGGCTGATAATAAACTTATTTCCAAGATTCCGGAAGGGCCGCTCGCCGAGAAATGGTCGAAGCGCAAAGCCGAAATCCGGATTGTTTCTCCGAACAATAAGCGGAAGCTTGAAGTGATTGTCGTGGGAACGGGTCTTGGCGGCGCCTCCGCAGCTGCGTCCTTGGGCGAGCTCGGATACAATGTCAAGATTTTTTGTATCTCCGACTCTCCGCGCCGGGCGCACTCCATCGCTGCCCAGGGCGGTATCAACGCTGCCAAGAATTACCAGAACGACAACGATTCCATCTATCGTCTGTTCTATGACACCATCAAGGGCGGTGACTATCGTTCCCGTGAGGCCAATGTGTACCGTCTCGCCGAGGTGAGCGCGGCTATCATTGACCAGTGCGTCGCCCAGGGTGTTCCGTTTGCCCGCGAATACGGCGGATATCTGGCCAACCGTTCCTTCGGTGGCGTGCAGGTGAGCCGTACTTTCTACGCTCGCGGACAAACCGGTCAGCAGCTCCTGCTCGGCGCTTATGCGGCCCTGAACAAGGAAATCGCCGCCGGCAGCGTCAAGAGCTATCCTCGTCACGAG
This sequence comes from Bacteroidales bacterium, assembly GCA_017558775.1. GTDB lineage: Bacteria > Bacteroidota > Bacteroidia > Bacteroidales > UBA932 > Cryptobacteroides. The sequence goes on from JAFYTP010000039.1 coordinate 4,048, forward strand.
ATGCTGGACCTCGTCATCATCAACGGTCAGGCGAAGGGTATCATCGCCCGTAACCTCGTGACCGGTGAAATCGAGCGTTTCGGCGCCCATGCCGTGGTTCTCGCCACCGGTGGTTATGGAAATACCTATTTCCTTTCCACCAATGCGATGAACTCCAACGGCTCCGCCGCCATGCAGGCTTATCGTAAGGGTGCTTTCTTCGCCAACCCTTGCTTCGCGCAGATCCACCCGACCTGTATTCCTGTCCATGGTGACCAGCAGTGCAAGCTCACCCTGATGTCCGAGTCCCTCCGTAACGACGGCCGTATCTGGGTTCCGAACAATATGGAGGATGTGATCAAGCTGCGCAAGCACGAAATCAAGCCTTCTCAGATTCCTGAAGAGCGTCGCGACTACTATCTCGAGCGCCGTTATCCGGCCTTCGGTAACCTGGTTCCGCGTGACGTCGCTTCCCGCGCCGCCAAGGAGCGCTGCGACGCCGGTTACGGTGTGAACGAGACCGGCCTGGCCGTGTTCCTCGATTTCGCCGACGCCATCAAGCGTCTGGGTCACCAGAGAGTGGAAGAGCGCTACGGCAACCTCTTCCAGATGTATGAGAAGATCACCTCCTCTTCCCCTTGGGAGGAGCCGATGATGATCTATCCGGCCATCCACTATACCATGGGCGGTCTCTGGGTTGACTATGACCTCCAGACCACCATCCCGGGTCTCTACGCCATCGGCGAAGCCAACTTCTCCGACCACGGCGGCAACCGTCTGGGTGCATCGGCCCTCATGCAGGGTCTGGCCGACGGTTACTTCATCCTCCCGTACACTATCGGTGACTACCTGTCCCATAAGTTTGCGGAGCCCAAGACAGATACCAACGCTCCCGAGTTCGCCGAGGCTGAGAAGGCCGTCCGCGAGCGGATTGAGAAGATCTTCGCCGTCAAGGGTACCGAGACCGTGGACAGCATCCACAAGAAACTCGGCCACATCATGTGGGAATATGTGGGTATGGCCCGTAACGAGGAAGGCCTGAAGAAGGGTATCGCCGAGATCCAGGCGCTCCGCAAGGAGTTCTGGAAGACCGTCCGCGTCCCCGGAACGAACGAGGAGTTCAACCAGGAACTCGAGAAGGCTCTCCGTCTGGTCGACTTCTTCGACATCGGCGAACTGATGGCCCGCGACGCGCTCAACCGTCGGGAATCCTGCGGCGGCCACTTCCGCGAGGAAATGCAGACCGAGGAAGGCGAGACCAAGCGCGACGACGAGAACTTCATGTACGTGGGTGCCTGGGAATACAAGGGCGAGGGTGTCGAACCCGAACTCCACAAGGAGCCGCTCAAGTATGAGAACATCAAGATTGCGACCCGTAACTATAAAGACTAACGACGATTATGGAATATAACGTGAAAGTATGGCGTCAGAAGAACGCCAAAGCGAAGGGTCACTTCGAGACCTATCATGTCACCGATGTGGAGGAGGATGCCTCCTTCCTGGAGATGCTGGACATCCTCAATGACCAGCTCATCCGCAAGGGTGTGGAGCCTATCGCCTTCGACCATGACTGCCGCGAGGGTATCTGCGGCGCGTGCTCCCTGTACGTCGACGGCCGTGCACACGGTCCGGACGACCAGGTGACTACCTGCCAGCTGTTCATGCGTCATTTCAAGCCGGGTGCCACCATTACCGTTGAGCCTTGGCGCAGCGCCGCCTTCCCGGTGATTAAGGACCTGGTGGTGGACCGTCAGGCCTTCGACAAGATCCTCCAGGCCGGTGGTTTCGTCTCCGTCCGCACCGGTGCCGCCCAGGACGCCATATCTTGGACCAGGATGGAGGAGGCATCGGCCTATTCACTCGAAAAGACATGGCTCACGCTGAGCAACCCTTATTGTTTCTTACGCTCACTCGACCGTTCT
>JAFYTP010000040.1 GCA_017558775.1 Bacteroidales bacterium
GATGAACATCCTGTACATCGCCATCTTCAGCATGGCGTTCAGCGTGGTGTTCTGCATCGTCGCCGGCCTGATGGCGCTGGACTTCGTCCCGCGCAAGGCCACCGGCGCCGCCCTCGGCATCGTGGGCATCTCCAGCTACGCCGCCGCGGGCCTGCAGTCCATCGTCTCCGGCTTCCTCATCGAGGGGAACGCCGCCGACGGGGTGTACAACTTCGGCCCGGTGTCCATCTTCTGGATCATCGCCTGCCTGATTGCCTTCATCCTCCCGGTGGTCGGTTGGAAGTATTTGAGAACGAACGAATAAACAAATAGTTATGGACCTTTCCCTCAAACGGACCGTCGGCCATCTGAAAGAGCTGATGGAGCGCGTCAAGGACGCCGTCTTCCCCGAGTACAGCGACACCCCGGAAAACTACGCCCTCCGGTGTATCCAGACCGAGCTCGAAGCCGTGACGGACGAGACGACGGCATCGGCCTTCATGGAGAAACTCCCCCGCATCCGCGAACTCCTCGCCACCGACGTGCAGGCCATCGCCCACAACGACCCGGCCGTCAAGTCCATCCAGGAAATCGTCTATTGCTATCCGGCCGTGACGGCGATGCTCTACTACCGCACCGCCCACGAGCTGCACCTGCTGGGCGTCCCGATCATCCCCCGGATGCTCACCGAGTACGCGCACTCCCACACCGGCATCGACATTCACCCCGGCGCGGTCATCGGTGACCATTTCGCCATCGACCACGGCACCGGCATCGTCATCGGCGAGACTTCCGTCATCGGCAGTCATGTCACGCTTTATCAGGGCGTTACCCTCGGCGCACGCAACTTCTCCTATGACAAGGACGGCAACCCAATCAACCTCCCCCGCCACCCGATCCTCGAAGACGGCGTGACGGTCTATTCCAACTCCTCCATCCTCGGCCGCGTCACCATCGGCCGGGACTCGGTCATCGGCGGTAACGTCTGGCTCACCCGCTCCGTACCCGAAAAGTCCCGCATCTTGCAGGGCAAGACGCAGGACTTCGCATTTTCCGACGGCGCGGGGATCTAGTAATACTGATAGAACAGCGCGATGGACTCCATCCCCGCGAAGAGCTGCTTGAGGAGGTAGCTTTCGTTCGGGGAGTGGATGGTGTCGCGTTCGAGGCCGAAGCCCATCAGGAGCGGGTCGATGCCCAGGATGTGCTGGAGGTCCGCCAGGATGGCGATGGAGCCGCCGCCGCGGGAGGGAACGGGTTCGATGCCGTAGACCTCGGCCATGGCCTTCGAGGCGGCCTTGTAGCCGTCGGAGGTGATGGGGATGAGGAAGCCGTTGCCGCCCTCGCAGCGTTTGACATCGACCTTCACATACTTCGGGGCGATGGCGCGGAAGTGGTTCTCGAAGAGCTCGGTGATCTTTTCGGAGGTCTGGTTCGGGACCAGCCGCATCGAGATCTTGGCATGGGCTGTCGATGGCAGGACGGTCTTGGCGCCCTCGCCGGTGTAGCCGCCCCAGATGCCGCAGACGTCCAGGCACGGGCGGATGCCGGTGCGCTCCAGGGTGGTATATCCTTTCTCGCCCTTGACCTCGTCGATGTCTAGGAATGCTTTGTACTCGTCCATGTCGAAAGGGGCGCGGGCGAGCATGGCGCGGTCCTCGGCGGAGAGCTCGATGACATCGTCATAGAAGCCGGGGACGGTGATGCGACCGTCGGCATCGTGGAGGCGGGCGATCATCGCGCAGAGGGTGTTGATCGGGTTGGCGACGGCACCGCCGTAGTGGCCGGAATGCAGGTCCTTGTTGGGGCCGGTGACGGTGACTTCCAGATAGGAGAGGCCGCGCATGCCGCAGTTGATGGATGGGACCTTCTCAGAGATCATCGTGGTGTCAGAAACGAGGATGATATCGGCCTTCAGGAGGTCCTTGTGTTCCTCCGCCCAAGCGGCGAGGGACGGACTTCCGATCTCTTCCTCGCCCTCGAAGATGAACTTCACATTATGCTTCAGCAAGCCTTTTTTGAGCAGGTACTCAAAGGCCTTCAAGTGCATGAATAACTGACCTTTATCATCATTCGCGCCGCGGGCGTAGATGGCCTCTTCGCCGGTGGCCGGGTCCTTGGCGAGGACGGGCTCGAAGGGTCGGGTGCGCCACTTGTCCAGCGGCTCCGGGGGCTGGACGTCGTAGTGCCCATAGACGAGGACCGTCTTCTTGGCGCCGGGCACGGACTTGGAACCGAAGACGACGGGATTGCCGGCGGTCTCATAGACCGCGGCCTTGTCGGCCCCGGCGGCGGTGAGGAGTTCCGTCAACCGGCGGGCGCAGCGGTACATGTCGGGCTTGTATTCGGGCTTGGCGCTGATGGAGGGGATGCGCAGGAGGGAGAATAGTTCTTCAAAGAAGCGTTCGCGGTTCTGGTCGATATAGGCTTTCATCTTGTCAGTCTTTTCTACAAAATTAACAAGAAAACGCAAAAACGGGCGCAGTTTCGGGAATAATTCATAACTTTAAACGTTGAAACTGACCACAAACATGAAAGACATTCTCCGATACCTGGCCACCTGGAAATTCTGGAAGGAACTGATCATCATGACCCTGGGCATGGCCATTGCCGCGGCCGCGGTTTATTACTTCATGATGCCGAGCAAGCTCGTCCTGGGATCCATCTCCGGTCTTTCCATCGTCATCACGAACGTACTCAACATGGTGGGCATTCCTGTCAAGATGTCCTGGATTGTCACGACCATCAACGCCATCCTCCTCATCCTGGCCTGGCTGCTTATCGGCAAGGAGTTCGGCGCCAAGACGGTCTATACGGCGATGATCCTGGGTCCGCTCCTTGAGTTCTGGGAGAAGGTGTGCCCCTACGAGCGCCTCGTCGAGGCCGGCCAGACCTCCGTCATGGGAGACCCGCTGCTGGACCTGATCTGCTTCGTGCTCGTCGTCAGCATCTCCCAGACCATCCTGTTCAGCATCAACGCCTCCACCGGCGGGTTGGACATCCTCGCGAAGATCGTCAACAAATACCTGCACTTCGACATCGGCGTATCCGTGACCGTCGCCGGCGCCATCATCTGCTGCAGCGCCTTCGCCATCAACCCCTTCCGGATGGTGGTCATCGGCCTGATCGGCACCTGGATGAACGGCCTCGCGCTGGATTATTTCATGGCCAGCGTGAACAAGCGCAAGCGCATCTGCATCGTCTCCGACCGCAACGAGGAAATCCGTTCCTACATCGTGAACACCCTCGAACGCGGTTGCACCTTATATGACGTTCACGGCGGCTATTCCGGCACCCCGCACGTGGAAATCCAGGCCCTCCTCACCCAGGACGAATTCGCCCGCGTGATGAATTACGTGAAGAAAAATGACATCCAAGCTTTCATCACCGCAGGCAACGTGAGCGAGATTTACGGCATGTGGAACAAGGCCAAACACAAGAAAGTGGAAAAATAATTTGCACTTTCCGAAAATCTCCGTATCTTTGCAGTCCCAATTCGCGGTAGTGGTGAAATGGTAGACACGCTACTTTGAGGGGGTAGTGCCCGTTGGGGTGTGTGAGTTCGACTCTCACCTACCGCACCGAAAAAGGCTTCAGAATCACTCTGAAGCCTTTTTTCTTTTTTGTCCGTTTTGGATCAGATCATCCGGATCGCGTTGATATTCCGTCCGCACTGCGTCCCTTCCCGTCGGGCGGAGAAGAAGGAAGGGTCCAGGTAGGTGTCGATGTCATGGACCTGGATGTTTTCCGGCCGGATTCCGCATTCTTCGAGAATCCATCGGTTTGCCTGGAACAGGTCGATATGATGGCCGCCGGACATGGGGCTGCCGTCTCCCGGACCTTGGAATGACCAGATCATCGACATGGGAAAACCGGCATCCTTGAACCGCTCCGCCACTTCCTCACCCACCTGGAAACTATCGGGGCCGATGGCCGGGCCGATGACGACCCGAAGGTCCTCCGGATTTGTGCCGAATCTCTCTCTCATGAGGTTGACCGTACTCTTGGAAATCATCAAAACCGTTCCTTTCCAACCGGAATGAACGGCGGCAATGACGCGGTGGACGGGGTCATACATGAGAATGGGAACGCAATCTGCCGTCCTTACTCCAATCGCCACACCAGGAAGAGTCGTGACAAAAGCGTCATACCCTTCCAGTTCCTCCCTCGTCATGCCCGGTCGATCGACAATCGCAATCCTTGAACCGTGTACCTGATGCCCTTGGATGACAGGATAAGGCAAGATGGAATCCCGCCGTGAAGTGAAAGCCTCGACACCGGGCCCCAGGGAGTATGAGAGGAGTTCTTGAAACATAAGACAAAGGTACAAAACATATCTTTCATTCCGTGCCAAGTTGCGCCCCGTGAAATGGATGTGTCTGAAAGACAGCCGTTTTCGCAAAATCGCCTGGTCGTTTTTGACTAGGCGATTTCATATAACTGATTAATAGATAGCCGCTTCCATTTCACGGCTAAAAAAGGCAACCTTTAGCTCACATCGGCGCGGGCCATGGAGTCCTTGTAGTACTTCTGGTCCACGAAGACGTCTTCCTTGTACGGGTTGATGTGGCGTTTCTTGGAGACGCGGATGATGTAACCGAGGGCAATGGCGTTGGTGATGAGAGCGAGGGCGCTGATCAGGACCATCATCGTGGGATTGGCCGCCACCACGGAAGGATCCACGGTGGTGCCCACGACGGCGGCCTCCTGTCCCGCGGCGGCATACAGCTGCTCGATGGTGGCGACACCGTTCGGGTAGAGAACGGGAAGTGTGGCCCACGGGAACCACTGCTGACCGTTCTTGAAGGTCTCCTGGAAAAGCGGGAACACCTGGGCGAACATGCACCAGATGGCGAGGGTGTTGGCGCGGTTCTGGATCCAGCCGCCACGGTTCCACAGCAGGGCCGCGATGGTCGGGGCGAGGAGCAGGGCGACACCGCAGTACCAGCTGTGCGTAGGCAGGCAGTTGTAGGTGTAGGCGAAGTTCCAGATGTCATAGATGAGGATATAGACCCAGGTCATGTCGGCCCAGATCATATCCTTCTTGTCCTTGGACGGATACACGTTCCACCAGGCGGTCATACAGGAGATGTTCAGCAGGCCGGCCACGCCGTTCATCACATTGTGCCAGCCGCCGTACTGCCAGACGCCTTCGGAAGTGAGCCACCATTTGTTCCAGCCCATCGCGGCGCTCTCAAAGTCGGAGGCGCAGGCGATGAGGATGTTGATGGCCACGATGATGAAGGGGAAGGGCTTGAACCAGTGCTTGGCGCCGACGCCCCATTTGTACTTGATCATCATGAAGCCGATACACCCGGCCGTGGCCGCGTACAGCTTGGCATAGTGGAACCAGCCCCGCATATAGACGTGGGTCTGGTTTTCCAGCGCCCACTGCTTTCCGGTGCGGGCGCCGAGCCAGATGGCGAGGAAATAAACGGTGAGGGCCAGCGGAACGACCAGGAACGTGATGATGCCACCGAGTTTCGTCCGGCGGGCGAATTCATTGAGGAGGATCAGGCCCAGCAGGACCACGATCAGCATCCCCCATTGGGCGAACGCGTTCGCCCCGTAAACTTGGAAGAACATAGTTATTAGTTTTATGTGGTAGTGTCGGTAGGACAAAGTTACGCTTTTTCTCGTATCTTTGCATACCCATGGACACCGAGAAACATCCCTTCCAGCCTTTCCTGCCCGCCGGGGCGAAAATGCTTTTGCTGGGCAGTTTTCCGCCGCAGCCGAAGCGGTGGTGCATGCCGTTCTATTACCCGAACTGGACGAATGATTTCTGGCGGATCATGGGGGTGATCCATTTCGGTGACAAGGACCATTTCTGCATCCCCCGCGAGAAGCGGTTTGACGAGGAGGCCATCAAGGCCTTCTGCACACAAGCCGGGCTGGCATTCTACGACACCGCCTGCGAGGTGCGGCGCCTGAAGGACAATGCGTCCGATGCTTTCCTGGAGGTGGTCACGCCCACGGACATTCCCGCCCTCCTGCGCCAAATCCCCGCCTGCGATACATTAGTGACCACGGGACAGAAGGCGACAGAGGTCATCGCGGAGCGGTACGGTTGCGGGATCCCGCCGGTGGGAGGGTGTGTCGATGTCACCATCGACGGAAGAAATCTCCGGTTCTGGCGGATGCCGTCGTCCTCCCGCGCGTATCCGTTGCCGCTGGAGAAGAAGGCCGAGGCCTACCGACGGTTGTTTTAGCGGCTATCGGGAGCCGAGATACAGGAAGACCATACTCAAAAGCAGGAGACCCAGATCCAGGGCCTTGGCCTTGAGGTTCTTTTCTTTCAGGAAGAGGGCGCCGATGGCGAAACTCACCAGGACGCTGCCGCGACGGATCATCGACACGACCGCGATGAGAGCGGCGGGCTGGGCCAATGCTTCCATGTAGACATAATCGGCCGCGCAGAGGAAAAGGCTGATGAGCGGAATGGACCAGTTCCAGCGGAAGGGTGTCGTCTTTTTCCGGACGGGATACCAGAGCATCGAGGTCACAATCGCCATCATCCCCGCCTGGTACAAGGTGTACCAGCTGAGGACCTGCCGACGGTCGAGCCCGAGGTGGGACGGCGACATCAAGAACTTGTCATAAAGCCCACTAGCGGCGCCGAGGATAACGGCCAGGATGAGGCAGAGGATCCATTTATTGCCCGTGCCGATGCCTTCTTTCCGCCCCGAGGCGCGCAGCAGGAGATAAGCCACAACCGCCAGGGCTACACCGATCCATTGCAGCAGATTGAGCCGTTCCCCGAACAGAAACAGGGCGCCGACGAGCACCAGGACCGGACGGGTGGCATTGACAGGGCCCACAATCGTCAGCGGCAGATGCTTCATGGCGAAATACCCCGCCATCCACGAGGAGAGGACCAGGGCGCTCTTCAGCAGGATATACTTTTGCACCTCCCAACCGCCGAATCCGGTCGAGAAAAGGAAGGGAGAAAAGATAAGCGCGGAGAAGACGGTGTTCAGGAAAAGGACCGGAATCACGGCATTCCCTTTCAGCGAAATCTTCTTCGCCGAATCATAGCAGCCCAACAGCGCTGCGGACGCAAAAGCAAGTAGCCACCACATAAGCGGCCGCAAAGATACGAAAATCTCCGGACTTCCCTACTCCGGCAGGAAGGTCACCGCCGCGCCACCGCCGGGAGCGAGGCGGAGGGTGAGGGTATCCTCAGAGGTTACTGTCGATGTCGTAATCTCGTAGGCCGTGGGATTCGTGTCCCAGTGGGCGTCGGGGGCGTCGCCGTAAACCGTGGCGGTATAGCGGACGCCGGGCCGAAGGAAGGTCAGGGGCTGCTCGATGGAGCGGGGCGTTTCGTCCGTGGTGGCGCCGAGGAAGAAACGGTCGCCGGCGCGGCGGACGAGGGCGATCCACTCTCCTACCTCGCCCTGGAGGGCCTCAGAAGCATCACAGTCGGCGTCAAAATCGCGGAAGAACTGGAAGGCGGGATGGCCTTCGTAGTTCTCGATCAGGTCGCAGGCCATCTGCATCGGCGAGTACAGAATCACCCAGTTGGCCAGCTGCTTGGCGAGGGTGGTATGGACACAGCATTCGGTGCCAGGGAGGCCCCAGGTGCGGTATTGCTTCTTACCCTTGATGGACTCGTACTTGATATCGAAGACGCCGGGGGTGTAGTCCACCGGCCCGCCCAGCAGGCGGGTATAGGGCAGGATTTCCGTATGGGACGGCGGATTGCCGGCGCTCCAGCCATTGTACTCCATGCCGCGGACGCATTCCCGGGTCATGAAGTTGGGCCAGGTGCGGCGCAGACCGGTCGGCTTGATGGTTTCGTGGCCATCGACCATAACCTCCCGCTTGGCCGCTGCCTCGATCACCTTCTGGAAATGGTTGACACCGATCTGGCTGTGGCGGGGCGCGCCACCCCAGAGGCCGTCGCCGGCATAGCCCGTCTTCAGGGCGTGGATACCTAGCGACTGCGCCCAATCCAGCGAGCGGTCCAGCTGCTCCTCGAAGTGCCGGATATTGCCGCCGGTCTCGTTATGGGAAATCAGATAAATGCCCTTCTCCCGTGCGTAGGCGGCCACTTTCTCGACATCGTAGTCCGGCGCGGCGCGGGTGAAATCGAAGGTCGGAATGACCTCGGAGCCCTTCCAAGCATCGTTCCAACCCTCGAACAGAACGCCCTGGATGTTGTTTTCGGCGGCAAAGTCGATGTACTCGAGCGCCCGCTCCGTCGTGGCACCATGCCCTTCCCCGCCCCAGTTCTCAATGCCCAGGTGCATCCCCCACCAGACACCAATATACTTCATCGGTTTGATCCAGGAAACATCGTCGATGGCGCAGGGCTCATTGAGGTTCAGGATCAGGGAGGAATTGATCAGGCCGACGGCGGTGTGCGCAATCTGGACCGTGCGCCAAGGGGTCTGGAAGGTGCCGGGAACGATAGCCTTCTCGTCCATCTGCGGCTGCAGCGGCGCCAGGGATGCCTGGAAGGTCAGGCCGATGTCGTGGCGGAGAACCATCTCGGGGAAATCGACCAGGGCGGCCTCATGGACGGAGGCATACAGACCATCATCGAACTTCAGTGTCAATGGCGTATTGGCATCGGCAAGCTCCGACAGCGGCATCTTGCGATATAAGTGCTCGTAGGAATTGAAGTCCCCCGGAATCGACCAGCTCTCTGCATCAGACGCGAACGCGAACTGCGTCCGCTCCCCGATAATCCGCACCGTGTCCATCGGCACATCATAAGCATACCGGAAGCCGAAGCCATCGTCAAACACCCGGATAACGACCTCCAGCCCCACGCCAGCCTTGTTCCTCAACTGCAAGGACAGCTCCTGGTGCTTATCCCTCACCTCCTTATTTTCGCCCCAAGGCTGATGCCAAGTCTCATCGACAGCCGACACCCGCGACGACTTCAGCGAAAACCCGCTGTCCAGGTTCGCATCCTCAGCCAAAAGACCCATCAGGGACGGCTCCAAAAACGGTTGTCCATCGACCTCAACGCTATAAGTGGGAACGCCGGCTTCGGCCAGGGCAAACCGGACGGTAATGCGACCGTCGGGAGAGTTGACGACAGTCTTCGGGGTACAGGCCCACGTCAGGAGGGCGCAGGCGATAACAAGAACTCTATTCATGCCGCAAGGTAGTGATTATCAGCGGAAAAAGAAATACAAGGCTATCCACGTCATCGGGATTCCCTTGGCGTGCCCGATGACGCGGTAAGAGGCGTCCTGAACCGTTCCATCTTTCTTCACATGCCCAATTACCCGATATGAAGAATCCTGTACGGTGCCATCGGACTTGATATGGCCGACAACCCGATAAGAGGCATCCTGCACCGTTCCGTCGGACTTCAGATGTCCCACAACCCGGTATGAACTGTCCTGGATCGTACCGTCCGACTTGATGTGGCCTATGACGCGATAGCTCGAATCCTGAATCGTGCCGTCCGACTTAATATGCGCGACGACACGGTACCCGGCATCCTGCACCGTCTGCGCGGAGGCCGACAGGATCGACAGGATCAGGAAAAGGATGACCGGTAGGATTCTGCGCATCTTTTACAGCTTGAAGACCACGGAGGAGTTGCCGGCGAGGGTGAGGGCGTCGTGGTCCAGGGTAACGGTGCCGAGGATGGCGACCGGCTTGGAGACGTCGAAGGTGGCGGTGACCGTCTTGTCCTTGGTGGAGGTGTTGTGGATCACGAGCATCTTCTCGGAGCCGGCGGTCATGTACCAGGCGCCGATGGAATTGTCACCACCCAGGTCGGCGGCGGTCATCGTGCCTTCGGCGAGGGCCTGGTAGGTGTTGCGGGCGCGGGAGAAGGTCTTGTAGACGTTCAGGAGGGAGGAAGCATCGGCGCTCTGGGCCTCCACGGAGATGGAGGAGGTCAGCATGCCGGTGTCCACCTTATTGTTCACGCCCTTCTTCGCGCATTCCTTGCCTGCCTTGTCCCAAAGGATCGGGGTGCGGACGTATTCGTCACCGCCGCCCTTTGTGCCGTAGTAACCCAACTCCTCGCCCTGGTAGATGAAGGGTTTACCGGGCGTGGTGAGCATCATCGCAGCCGCCTGCTTCTCCTTGGCCAGATTCTTCGACAGAGACTCCGCGGCGCGGTCCTGATCGTGGTTGGTCATGAAGATGGACGTGATGGCGTCGGGACGGACGGCGGTATGCTCGGACAGGAACTTGTTCACCGTGGAGACATAGTTCGAGGCGTTGCCGTTGAGGGCGGTGGTCAGGGTGCCGAAGTAATCGAACTCGAAGCAGGAATTGAGGCCCTTGTAATAATACCGCTCATATCCGTGATTGTCCCAAACCTCGCCAACCATGAAGATATCGTCGGTGTGGCCGGCGGCCTTGTACGTCGCGTTGCAATGCTGATACCATTTGTCCAGCAGCGTCTGGTTGGAAGTGTTGTTATAGGAATTGATACCGCCGCAGATATGCTTGACCGCATCCAAGCGGAGGCCGTCGATGCCCATATTGATCCACTTATCGGCCGATGCGGCCAGATCCTGGAAGCAAGCATTGCTCTCCGCCTGCGCGGGATCGCCGTAGTTCAAGTCCGGCATCCAGTCGCTGAAGCAACCCATGTAGTAGAGGGTTTCCGTCGATACGTTCGTCAGTTCAATCTTATAGCGTCCGCTTCCCGTGAACGACATATCTTCACCATCCGGGGTCAGGTCCACAGGAGTGTCCACCTTTAGCGTGAGGTTTTTCTCCTTGGCTCCGAATTTGGAGCCTGCAGACCAGTCGGCATACTTGCGCACCAGCATTCCCCACTTGCCATTGATATCCATCACCAGATAATAGGTACCGTCTCCCCTATCCACGAACTTGACAGCCTTATCCCCATTGTCATTCCACATATACATATTCCATGTGGCTTTCCCGTCGGTGATGTCTTCCTTGGTCTTGCTAATCGTCAGTTTGGGCGACCCGGAGGTCACGGCCTTCCACTCTCCCGACTGATAGGTCGTACCCTTCAGCATCGGGAAATTCTTGTAGTCGACAGACGGGTTCGAGCTGAAGAAATAGTAGTCCCGGTACGGGCTGGAAGCATCGGCCAGCGCCTCTTTGAACCATGCGTTCCCCTTTCCGGAGTGGTTCAGCACATAGTCCATGTAAATCTTGATCCCCTTGTCGTGCGCCGCCTTGATCAAGTTCTGGAAATCCGTCTCCGTGCCGTACAACGGATTCACGGAATAATAGTCGGTCACGTCATAGGCGTGGTAGCTGTCGGACGGGTGCGCCGGCGAAAGCCACAGGGCCGTCGCGCCCAGGCCGTCCAGGTAATCCAGCTTGCTCTGGATGCCCTTGAAGTCGCCGATGCCGTCCCCGTCACTGTCCGCGAAGGAGTAAATCAGCAACTGATAGGTTGTCGATGCGCGCTTGTTGCCATCGAAGGCATCGGCAATCGGGACCAGCGTCACGATGTTCTTCCCCTTCTGGGTGACGGACACCGTCACGGTGTTCGAACCCTTGACCGTAATCGACCCGGAACGGTCTTTCTCCGCGTTGGAATCGGCAGTAACCTCGATGGTGGTCTTGCCGGTACCGGAGGTCTTGTTCACGTGGATCCAGCCGGCGGAGGGTGTTGCCGTCCAGTCCTTTTCGGTGGTGACATACATCAGTTTGGTCGATGCGTCCTCCGCCTCGAAGGTGATGGATTCGGGATTCACGGTCAGGGTATCGCTGACGACCGGGTCGTTGCCCTTGGGGTTACAAGTGACACAAAGGAAGAGAGCCGCCAGAATGGGGAGTATGGGGAAAAGTTTCCGGATCATGGTGCTGGATATTTAAATTGGCAAGCCGGGGTCCGGTCAGGGACCCCGGCCCGAAAAATGGGTTTAGAGCGTGGTGGTGACGGACAGTTTGTCACCGCCGCCCTTGTTGCTCCAGGAGTAGACCGTTACCGGCGTCTTGGGGATGGCGATCAGGTCAGCGCGAGGGACGGCAATCTCCGTCTCCACGCCGCTTTCCGTGACGACACCCTTGATGACGGCGTTCTCGACGCTGCAGCCGCCAGGCACCGCGGTGCCCGCCTTCGCAATCCCGAATTCGGGAGCGTCCGCCGAACCGGCATACGGATAGATGACAAGGAGGATCTCGTAGGGACCGTTGCCCCAAAGCTCCTCACCGGTCGTCGCGTCGCCGTCCAGGTCGAAGGTGTAGTAGTGGTACGCGGCGCCGCCCCAGACATCAGCCATCCGTTCGGCCGTCCTCTTGACGTAGAAGTAGATGTTGTTCTCGTCGGAGGCCACCTTGAAGGCGGCGTTGATCTCGGAGCCTTCAGCCGCGGCGCCCGCCACATTGGCCCAGTCGGACATGTCACCGTCGATGGTGATCTTCGCGGTGTCGCCACCCTGGCCGCCGCCGGCCTCGATCGTGCCGGTGCCGGCATTGAAGTCGAGGGTGATGGTCGCATCGGCCGGAACCTTGACACGCTCCTGGTCGCCACCGTTGCCACGGTAGGCGATCTTGCCGTCCAGGATGACGAACTCACGGGTCCACCAGTCGGAAGTGGCGGCGGAGCTTTCGGCATACAGCCGAAGCTCGCCCGCGGAAGTGTTCTTGCCGACGAGCTTGCCGTCCTTCTCCACGAAGAGCGAACCGGCCATCGCGGAATCCCAGGCGTCACCCCAGCAACCACCGATACCATGGACCTTCGCGGGCTCGACCACGAGCTTCTTGTTGTCCGTGTCGACATAGATCATGTAGACACCGTTCTCCGCGACGGAGCAGTTGCCGCCGTCCACGGTGTAGCCGCTGTCTTCGCCGAGGCCGGTGAAGTCACCGGACCATTCCTTCTTCGCGCAGAACTTGAACGGGGAACCCGCCTCGATGTAACGGATGGCCCAGAACTGACCGGACTTGCCGTTCACCGGAGTAAGCTCCACGACACCGGCGTCTTCCCAGTTCCAGTTGCCAAACGCAGCACCGATCATGTACATCGTCTCCGGGAGACTCGGGGCATCGCCCTGGTACTCGCCCGTGAGGGTGATGGTCTCGGCGGCAGGATCGTAGGTGACCGTCACCTTGGCGTCGCGTCCGACCTTGATGTTGTCACCACCGTTCGTCACGGCGATCGGCTCGTCAAGAGCGGCGAAGGCGCCACCGCGGTTATTGGCCCAATCCTCGTTCTCGCGGATCTTGATCTCGTCGGAAGCCGTGATCTCCAGATCCTCGAAGACGAACTTGCCGTCGGCAGTCTCGTACATGATGCGGTCCGGAGCGCCCCATCCGTTGATGGTACCCACGACACCCCAGTAGCTGAGCAGGGAACCGGAAGGCATCACGAAGATGACCTCGCTGTCCGGACGGTACCAGACGTCGAAGTTGCCCGCGACGCCCGGAGCGATGTTGTCGCCGCCCGGGACCGCCTTGACGGCGTGACCCACGGCGGTGCGGCCGCCACGGTTCTCGTCCCAGCTGCTCTTGTAACGGATCTTGATCTGGTCATCCGCGGTAAGGGCGATGTTCTTCGCGACGAGGAAGTTGCCGTCCTCCTTGAGGATGATGTCCGGGCTGTTGCCCCAGCCGGTGATGGTGCCCACGACACCCCAGCCGGTCTCGTCGATGACGATGGTCTCGGCCTCCGGGTCGTAGGTGACGACGTAGTTGCCTTCCTCGACGGTGATGTTGTCACCGCCGGCGACGGCCGCGAACGGCTCGCCGATCTTCACGAAGACACCGCCGCGGTTGTTGTCCCAACCGTGGTTCTCGCGGAGCTTGAAGCCGCCGGAGATCTTGGTCACGGGGCTCACCCACTTGCCGTCGGTGAGGGTCATGTCCACATCGCCGCCCCAGCTGTTGAAGTCACCGATGAGGGACCACACCTGGCCGTTGGAAACGGTGATGGTGAGGTTGTTGGTGTCCAGGACGACCTTCCAGAAGCCGGCGCCGATCTTGATGTTGTCACCACCGGCGACCGCCTCGAAGGGCTCACCGAGGGCGACCATGACGCCACCGTAGTTCTCGTCCCAGCCGCCATCCTTGCGCCACTTGAACTCCGTGTCGCCTTCGGCGGTGATGTACGCCGTCCAGACACCGTTGTCCTCAGTCGCGCGGATGTCGTTCTCCCAGTCGCCGTTCAGGCCGATGATGTTCCAGCCGGTAACGGTCTCCACGGGCGGTTCTTCACCGCCGCCGATCTTGGAGCTGACCTTGGCGCCGGAAGCCTCCGTCACCTTGGCCACGTTGTCGGCCGGGTTCACATAGAGGTCGAAGCAGCCGTCAGCGCCGACCTTGATGTTGGCACCGTCCTGCTCGACGGCAAACTCGCTGCCAAGCTCGCTGAAGGTACCGCCCAGGTTCACGGTCCAAGCCGCATCCTGACGGAACTTGAATTCGTCGGCCGCGGCGAGATTGACGCCCAGGGCCACGTGCCAGGTACCGTCGGAGATCATCGCGATATCGCCGTCCCAGCTGATGCCGTGCAGCGACAGGGCGCCGATGACAGACCAGTTGCTGGACTCGGTATAATCCGGGAGCGGATCGTACGCGGCGGAAATCCAGGCGACACCGGCGGTCGGGTTCACATAGAGATCATAGACGCCGTCGGCGCCGACCTTGATGTTGGCACCGTCCTGCTCGACGGCGAATTCGCTGTCAAGCTCGCTGAAGGTACCGCCCAGGTTCACATCCCAGCTCTGGCCCTTGCGGAACTTGAACTCATCGCCGGCCTTGAGGGTGACGTGAGCGGCCACGTGGTTGGAACCGTCGGTCCACATGTTCAGGTCGCCGTCCCAGCTGATCTCATAAGCCGACAGGGAACCGATCACGGACCAGTCGCTGTTCTCGGTGTACTCAGCATACGGGCTGCCCACCACCTCCGGAATCACGACCTCGAAGGAACCGAGGGAGATGTGACCGTCAGAGTCGATGTGGCCGTTGCGGCCGTTGTCCTTGGACACTTCCTGCATGGAGGCGCGGACGGCCAGTTCCAGCGAAACCGTGGAGCCTTCGGTGGCGCCCAGGGTCATCAGCGCCTTCGCGAGGTTGGCCTTCTTGAGGGTCAGGACATTGTCCTTGTCGGACGAAGTGAGGGTCTTGCTCACCGCCTTGCCGTCCAGGGAAACCAGGGCGAGCGAATGGTAGGGAGCGATCTTTTCATTGAATCCCTGCTTGAAAACGGCGGGGGTATAGGAGGCCATGATCGCGTCCTCTTCCTCGCTGTAGGAATTGAGCACGGGAGCCGTCGCCTTCGACGGATCGAACATGGTCAGGGTTTCCTTGACGCAGGAGGTGGCCGCGAGGGCCAGGACACCTGCCAAAATGGTCAATATCTTCTTCATAGGGCTTACTTGTTAGTCCCGTAGCCGGGGTTCTGCTGAAGCTTGGTGTTGGCCAGACGGTCGCTGTCCGGAATCGGGAAGAGGGCGCGGTAGTCCTCGACGGGAGCTCCTTCCTTGACATTGCCCTTCCACTGCCACAGATAGTTGGCGGAGGTGAAAAGGCCGAAACGGATGAGGTCGTTACGACGCCAGCACTCCTGATAGAGTTCGCGGGCGCGCTCGTCCAGGACGTTCTGCAGCGTCGGGCTGGCGATCGCGGCGAGACCGGCGCGGGCGCGCACGGAGTTGAAGCCGGCGATGGCACCGCTCACGTTGGCGCCGCGGAGCTGGCACTCGGCCGCCATCAGGAGGACGTCGGCATAGCGCATCATCGGGAAGTCGGTATCGACACTGCCCGCCTCGGAACCGTCGGAACCGTCGCTGTTCTTGTTGCGGAACTTCATGAAGGCGTAACCGTGGGAGAACTCGCCGATATCGTCGATGTCAGGCTGCTGCGTGGCCGTGTAGAATAGGGCGCGCGCGTCGTCGGAGGTGAACTTGTTGTAGAACTCCGGGGTCATGCGGAGACCGCCCCAACCGGAGGAGATACCCATCTCGGCAGGGTCCATCGCACCGCCCGTGGAGGCGAAGATCAGGTAGTTCGTGGCACCGTAGCTGTTGGTGAGGGCACCGTTCTGCTCGATGGCGAAGATGATTTCGTCCGTGCACTTGTTGTTGTCCGCGAGGAAGAGCTCCTGGTACGGGTTGTAGACACCGGCGGAGGTGGTGTGCAGGGAGTAACCGTCATCCATCAGGTCGGTGAGGACGGAGGCGCACTTGTCATAGGCGGCCGTGCCCTTGAAGACCTCGGCGTTCAGGTACAGCTTGGCGAGCAGGAACTTGGCGACGCTCTTGTTCACGTGGCCGTATTCCGTGCCGCTCTTGTCAGGCAGGGCGCTGTTGGACACGAGGTCCTTCAGCTCGTTCTCCAGCCAGTCGTACAGGTCGCCGCGGGAGATCTGGTCGGGGTTCACGCCCACGACGGCGGTCTCGTCGGCGAACGGCACGTTGCCGAAGTTGTCGATGGCGTGGTAGTACGCGAGGGCGCGGAGGACGCGGGCCTCGTCGATGTACTGCTGCTTCTTGGCGAAGTTCACTTCGGAGGCCTTGGCCTCGCGGATGAACTCGTTCGCCATGCCCACCTGCATGAAGATACGGGAGTAGAACGCATAGATGAACGTGTCGTCAGTGGTCCAGTTCATCCAGTGGAAGTTCTTGATGGTCTGGTCGTTCCAGCCGCAGACGCTCTCATCGGTCGTGAGTTCGCTGTGGTGGTACAGACCGCGGATGTACTGGGATGCGCCGCCGTCCAGACCGGAAATGGACGCGGAACCGTCCTTACCGTAGTAACCGGAAGTGGCGAAGCCCAGGTAGACGCCGGCAAGGAACTGCTCATAGGCAGCCTCAGAAACGAGGGCCTTGTCGGCGGTGTTGGCGTTCGGATCGATCGGGGTGACGTTCAGGTCCCAGACGCAGGAAGTCATGGTCGCACCGAGGACGAGGATGCCGAGGATATATTTAATCGTTTTCATATTCCTTACCCTTTATTAGAAGTTGACTTTCGCGCCGAGGATGAAGGTTCTCGGACGGGGATAGACCGTACCGTCGATACCGCCGAAGATTTCCGGGTCGATGCCCGTGTAGCGGGTGAAGGTGCAGATGTTCTGCACGGTACCGAAGATGTTCAGGGAGAACGGACGGTCAGCGGTGACGTAGAACAGGGACGGGATGGTGTAACCCAGGGTGAAGTTGTCCAGCTTCAGGAAGGAACCGTCCTGCAGATAGTAGTCGGACAGGTACTGGGCCTGGGAGAACATCGACTTGGGAGCGGAAGAGACGCGGTTGGAGACGAACTGGTTCGTCCACAGGTCGGCGAGCATTTCCGTGTCGGAAGCGACGTTGTTGTACACCCAGTTGCCGAGGGAGGCGTGGCCGGAGAGGGCCGCGGTCCAGTTCTTCCAGTTCAGGTTGGTGTTGAAACCGAAGGTGAAGTCCGCGTCGGCGTGGTGGCCGAGGTACTTGTCGTCGGCGTTGATCTGGCCGTCGTTGTTGCGGTCCACATAGACACCGTTGATGGGGTTGCCTTCCAGGTCGTACACCTGCTGGTACAGGTTGAAGGTGCGGATCGGATAGCCCACCTGGATCATCTGGACGTTGTTGCCGGTACCGCCGGAGATGCCGCCGGTCTCGACGCCCGTGGCGTTCTCGTCGGAAACGGTGAGCTTGGTGACCTTGTTCTGGTTGTAGGCCACGTTGAAGCCGGCCGTCCAGCTCAGGTCACGGCTCTCGGCGAGGACCGCGTTGATGTCCAGTTCGGCGCCCTGGTTGGTCATGGAGCCGATGTTCGTGTTCAGGTAGTTCGTCAGGTTCGACAGGGCCGGAACCGGGATGTAGTTGAGGATGTCGCGGGTGTCGCGCTTGTACACATCGACACTTGTGGTGATCCGGTTGTCCCAGAAGCCGAAGTCGAGACCGGCGTTGTAGGTCGTGGTGGTCTCCCAGCGGAGGTCGGCGGAGTAGCCGAGGGCCACGAGCGGATTCACGTAGGACGTGCCGTTCACGAAGTAGTAGGAGCCCTGCTGGGTGGTCAGGAACTGGGCGAAGGTATCGTAGTAGCCGCCCACCTCCTGCTGACCGGTCTCACCCCAGGAGAGACGGAGCTTGAGGGTGCTGAGTTTTTCGACATTGGCCATGAAGGGTTCCTTCAGGATGTTCCAACCGAGCGCCACGGACGGGAAGAGGCCCCACTTGTGGTTCTGGAAGCGGGAGGTACCATCGGCACGGAGCGTGGCGGTCAGGAGGTATCTGTCGGCGAACGCGTAGTTGGCGCGGCCGAAGAAGGAGATCAGGAAAAGCTCGCCCTTGCCCACAGACTGGCCGAGGGAAGCGTTGTCGGACATACGCACGGACTTGCTGTTGCTCTCGCTGTAGAAACGCTGCCAGGAGTAACCGGCCATCAGGTCCACATTGTGCTTCTCGGCGAAGGTGTGGTTGTAGTCGGCGTAGAACTCGAGGGTGGTGTCCAGACGCTTGTAACCGTAGTCGGTGTGGGAACCGCCGCCGGACTGGTTGGTGTTGTGCCAGGAGGCTTCGGAGCCGCGGGCGACATCGGTGATGCCGGAGGAGCTGGCCCAGTCCATACCGAGGTTCAGGTTCAGGCGCAGGTCCTCGAAACCATGGATCTTATAGTCGAACTGGGTGTTGCCGATGAAGCGGTAGGTGTCGGCGGTGTCGTAACGGGAGGCCAGCTGAGCCACAGGGTTCTGGGTAGCCATGCCGTTGATGTTGCCGGACTGGTCGTACCAAGCGGTGTAACCGTTGAGGGAATAACCCGGAACATCGTTGTACACCGGCTTGGTGGGATCGTAGTGGTTCGCGGAACCGATGGCGCCCTGGTCGGCATACCAGTTCAGAGCGTAGGTGCCCTTGCCGTTCACATTGACAGTCAGATGGTTGTCGAAGAAGCTCGGAGACAGGTTCAGGCCGAGGGCCAGACGGTCCATCTCGGACCCCTTCAAGGTACCCTTCTGCTGGAGGACACCGGTGGAGATGCGGTAAGGCAGGAAGCCCAGCTTGCCGGCGATGCTCATGTTGGCGTCGACGGTGGTGGCGAGGCGGTAGATTTCCTTCTGCCAGTCGGTGTTGTACAGCTTGCCGTTCACGCCCAGGTGCTGCTCGGCGGCGGAATTCACGCCGTAGAAGTCGCGGATGAGGTTCACGATGCCGTCTGCGTCCAGCACGTCGTTGTACTTGGCGATGGTGTTGAGGGAGGTCGTGAAGTCGGCCGCGATGCGGGGCATCGACGTCGCGGACTTGCTGCCCTTCTTGGTCGTGATCACGATAACGCCGTTGGAAGCGCGGGAACCGTAGATAGCGGTCGCGGACGCATCCTTCAGGACGGAGAAGCTCTCGATGTCCTCGGGGTTGATGGAGGCCATCGGGTCGGCCATACCGGAAATACCGTCGTTGGACACCGGCAGGCCGTCGATCACGTACAGCGGGGTGTTGGAGGCGTTGATGGAGGAGCCACCACGGATGCGGACGGTCGGGGCGGAACCCGGCATACCGTTACCGGCGGTGACCACCACGCCCGCGCTCTTGCCGCGGAGGAGGTCGGTCGGGGAAGTGATGACACCCTTGTTGATCTCATCGGCCTTGACCGTCGAGACGGAACCGGTGAGGTCGCTCTTCTTGACGGTACCGTAGCCGATGACCACGACTTCGTCCAGGAAGTGCGAATCCTCTTCGAGGGTGATGGTGGACGGGACCTCGGAGGCCTTGAAGACCTGGGTCGCGTAGCCGATGCAGCTGATCTCGATCATCGCATCCGCATTCGGGACGGTGAGGACGAAGTCGCCGTCCAGTCCCGTGGAGACGCCGTTCGTCGTGCCTTGCTGCACGACGGCCGCTCCGATGACCGGACCCATGGCGTCCACGACGACACCTTTAACCTGGTATCCGCCTTGGGCGAACACGGTTGCGCAGACTGCGAACAGTACTGCGATTGCGGTTAAAATCCTTTTCATTAGAGTTGAGTTAGTAATTATTTGGTTTTTATATGTCGATAGGTTAAGCTTTCTTGGTGGAGATGAACCGCACGCAGACGGCGCCCAGGACGAGGAAGATACCCGCCATCAGCAGCATCGCCGGCTGGCTGTCGCCGACAAGCTTCAGCACCAGTCCGCCCGTGGCGGCCGCGACGATCTGCGGCAGGCAGATGGTGCAGTTGAACAGACCCAGGTAAGAGCCCATGTAGGGGCTTCCCTCAAGGGCGTTCGTCAGCAGGGTGAACGGCAGGGCGAGCATCGCGGCCCAGGCGAAGCCGATCAGGAAGAAGCTCACGAACAGCGCGTACTGGTTATGGATGAACATCGCGGAGGCGAAGCCGATGGCGCCGATGAGAAGGCTCACCACATAGCCCAGCTTGATGTTCTTGAAGCGCGGCAGCACGGAGGCCCAGAGGATGGAACCCACGGCCTGGACGGCGAAGAGGACACCCACCCAGTTGCCCGCGGCCTGGTAGCCGGCGGAAGCGGCGGCGTTCTCCGCGGTCATGTCGACGCCCCAGCAGTTCACGGCCACGGCCCCGTTCGTATAGGTCCACATATACAGGAACGCGGCCCAGCAGAAGAACTGCACGAGTCCCACGGTCCAGAAGGTCTTCGGCGCCTCCACGAGGAGCTTGCCCAGACCCTTGCTCTCCTTTTTCTCCTGGTTCTGAAGGTCGATGCCGTGGAATTCGGCGTACTCTGCCGGCGGCATCTCCTTCACGCGCAGGAAAGTATATAGGACACAGAGGATGAGGATGGCGGCGCCCACGTAGAAGGAATAGACCACGCTGTCGGGGACGACGCCTTCCGGCGCCTCGTTGGCGATGCCGATCCAGGTGAAGAAGATCGGGAAGAGATAGCCGAGGAGGGAGCCCGCGTTGCACAGGAAGCTCTGGATGCTGTAGGCGGTGGTCTTCTGCTTCTCGTTGACCATGTCGCCCACCATCATCTTGAAGGGCTGCATCGCCACATTGATGGAGGTGTCCAGGAAGATCAGCGAGAACAGGCCGAACCACATCGCCATGTTCAGGCCCAGGAAGACCCGGGTGGAGAAATGCAGGGAGCCCGCGTTCGGGAGGAACAGCATCACCAGGACGGCGATGACCGCGCCCACGATCAGGTACGGCTTGCGCCGGCCCATCTTGCACCAGGTGCGGTCGGAGTATTTGCCGATGAGAGGCTGCACGATCATGCCCATCAGCGGCGGGAGGATCCAGAACCAGGAAAGCTGGTGGGGATCCGCGCCGAGGGTGGCGAAGATGCGGCTGATATTCGCGCTCTGCAGCGCGTATGCGATCTGGACCCCGAGGAAGCCGAAGCTGAGGTCCACCATCTGCCTGAATGACAAGTCACGTTGGGTAGTCATGTTACTAATCTGCGGTTTAGTGCAAAAGCAAAATTATAATCTTTCCCGTCAATTCCCTACGGGAATATTCCAAGGTCCGTGTTTTGCCGGACGGGCGGTCCGTTTTTAGGGACGAACGGGAGGCCCCGTTTGCGTAAGAGAGGGAAATTCGTTAATTTCGCAGATAGTATGAGACGGATCGGGACACGTTGGATCATCCACGGATTCGCGGCGCTGCACGTCGTGGCGGTGGTTGTGTGCGCCCTGCTCGGATGGCCGGACTCCCTCCTGCTGACGGCCCTGACGATGGCCCTCACGGTCATGGTCTGCTACCGGCGGAA
The DNA here is from genome assembly GCA_017558775.1 of Bacteroidales bacterium. GTDB lineage: Bacteria > Bacteroidota > Bacteroidia > Bacteroidales > UBA932 > Cryptobacteroides. The sequence goes on from JAFYTP010000040.1 coordinate 21,533, forward strand.
CCTCACGGTGGAGTTCACCGCCATCTGCGTCCTCCTCGTGAACATCCTCGGCTACGTCCTGGGACACCTGGGGGCGGACATGTTCAATTTCCAGAACGAGATCCTCAACCGCGCCCTCGCATCCTTCGTAACGACGGAGATTATCGGCTGGGCGCTGGACCTGTACGCACGCACCTGGCACATCCCCTCTAGCGACCGGAGTTCCTGGCGGGAGAACTTGGGCTGGCTGGTGTTCGCCATCATCGCGGTGTTCGCCCTGCGTCTGTTCATCGAACTGTTCATCTTCCGGAAGGGCCCCTTCGAGGGAATGAATATCGTCACTACGTTCCGGTCCTACCTGAGCAACTCGCTGGTCCTGCTGGGCATGTTCGTCGGCACGCTCTTCTTCGTGCGGAGCGGTCATGACAAGCACTACAGCCTGGATGTCGCCACCATCGGCACAACCCTTTTCATCGGCCTGATCTCCATTCTGGGCGCCCTGCTGCATACTTTCGGGCTCCCTTTCCATTGGACCTTCCCCATCGACATAACCTCCCTGGCGCGGAACATTGTCGCTGCCCTGCTGGTGGAGATGACCGTCTTCGGGCTGGTGTATGTGGTGGAATACGCGTTCAATATCCGGCGCGAGCTGGGCACCCAGCGCGAGCGCCGGCACCTGGCCGAGTACCGCTATATGGCCCTCAAGAACCAGGTAAACCCGCATTTCCTGTTCAATTCGCTGAACATCCTCGACTCCATCGTCCAGGACGGCGAGCAGGAAGAGGCCAGCACGTATATCCACAAACTTGCTGGCATTTACCGCTATATGCTCCAGCACGACGGGGAGAAACTCGTGCGGCTGAACGAGGAAGTCACGTTCGTGACGATGTATTATGATCTATTGAAGATCCGTTTCCCGGAGGGCATCTCCGTGGAGAACGATATCCTTCCGGAGGACCTGTCCCGGATGGTCGTTCCCTGCACGCTCCAGCTCCTCGTGGAGAACGTGACCAAGCATAACGCCATCTCCCCCGAAGCGCCCGTCCGCATCCGCGTCGCCACAGACGGACGGTATCTCACGCTGGAGAACAACCGCCGCCCCCGGGCCTCGGAACCCGTCTCCACGGGCCTCGGCCTCCCCTATATCCGGAAACAATACCTGGACATCTCCGGAGAAGACATCCGCGTCGAGAAGACGGATGATATCTTCCGGGTCCGCATCCCCCTCCTGTAAAGACTTATGAAAGCCCTTATCGTAGAAGACGAACCCCGCGCCCGACGGATTCTTGAGAACCTCCTCCACACCCACTTCCCCGAAGTGGAGATCGTGGGCACCACCGCCTCGGTGAAGGACACCGTGGCCTGGCTCGCGGAGAACCGTCCCGACGTCATTTTCATGGACGTGGAGCTGTCCGACGGCAACTGCTTCGACATCTTCGCCGCCGCGCAGGTGGACGCGCAGGTCGTAATGATCACGGCCTATGACAACTACGCCGTCAAGGCCTTCGAGGTGAACTCGGTGGATTACCTGCTGAAACCGGTCGATGTGGACGAGCTCCGACGGGCGGTGGAACGGGTGAAAGAGCGGCTGGGAAAGGCCGTCGGCATCGACATGGGCCAGGTCCTAGAGGCTTTCCGGAAGTTGCAGGGAGGTGAAGAGGAAAGCGTGACGGCTCCTGTGGCCGGCCGGCGCCGGGAGAAGTTCCTGATCCGCCTCAACGACCGCATTGTCCCCGTGAGCGTCGGCGATATCGCCTATTTCTATTCCGAAGCGAAGAATTCTTATATCGTCACCCGCGCCGGGAAGAGTTTCGTCCTGGATGACTCGCTGGACGCGGTGGAGGCCGGGCTGGACCCGAAGGCCTTCTTCCGCATCTCCCGCGGCGCCATCATCGCCGAGAATGTCATTGACAGTGCGGGAAAACTGCTCGGCGGTCGTCTCCGCCTCACCTTGAAGTCCGGTATCCCCACCTCCACCGACCTTACTGTTTCCCGCGCCCGCGCGGACGCATTTTTAGACTGGCTGGAGGGCTAGCCCCTACATTTGTGCGACGGCATCCTTGTACTTCCGAGAAATCGGGAGTTCTATGTCATTGACATACAGAAGGTCCACATCGACACGGGTAATCGCGGCCTTGTTGACGAGGTAAGAACGATGGATGCGGATGAAGTGGGGCTTGAGGATGGCTTCCCACTGAGAGATGGGTGTTTTGTTCCTGAAACGGCGGTCGCCGATCGCGACGACGATGGTGATGTCGTCGTTGGATTCCACATACAGGATTTCCTCCACCGGCAAGGTGACCGGTTTCCGGTCCGATGTGAACGTGATGGGGGCCGGGGAGGTGGGACGTTTCCGGTCCAGCCACACTTCGAAAAAATAGCTGCCGGCCGCCAGCGCCGTCAGGATAATGGCGATGAAAACGGGATTGGACAGGATCTTCGGCAGGCCCGGCCATTCCCATTGCGGACCGCGGATGCCCCCTCGGAAAGTGAGGATGTAGTAGTGGGCGATCAGGAAAAGGAGAATTTCTCCGATCAGAATGGCCAGAACGACAAACGTGATGTCCGTGACGCTCTTTTTCCGGTCCTTGACAAGGGCCTTCGGGAAGAAGTATTTGGCGGCCAGGGCGCCGGGGAGGAACATCGACCCGAGGAACAGCGCTTCCAGGAAACTGTACTCCTCGCTGGTGAGGACAATCGCCACCAGCAGGACGGAAACAATCCAGTAGGATATGACCAGTAGCCGCTTCATCGGACCTATACAAATTTAGCATAAAAAACGCATTTCCGCACGGTCTGGATAAGAAAAGGGGGATTTTACGCTTTGTCGTGGGGTTTCGGTTTGGGAAAAGGGTGACGTCCTCTTACTTTTGCCACAGAAAAGTCAAACCCATAAACAAAACACTGCCTTATGTTCAAACTTTTTATGCAAGGAGGAGCCGGTTACATGACCATCCTCACCGTCCTTCTGGTCGCCATCTTTTTCGCCGCTTGGAAAGCGCCCCGCTGGATTAAGGAAATCGGCACATTCGCCCTGGTGTTCGGAATCCTGTCGCTGACCATCGGTTTTTACCAGATGTTCACCGTATTGCAGCAGGTTGCCTTCGACCTGGGGTCGGAAGCTCACGGCGTTTTCGACCTGGTTTCTCCCGGAGTATTCTTCGGCGGAATGAAAGTCGGCCTGATCCCGTTCATCTACGGTGTAATCGTCTACCTGATTTCCCTGATTGTCAGAGTGATCAAGAAGCCGCGCCTGTAATGGACCTAGAATAAGTGCGCGCAGAAGCCCACGCCGGCAAGGACGCAGAAGAGGAAGGTGGATATCACCAGGAGGGGAAGCATCGGATCGAGCGCCTTGCCGGTGCGCTTCCAGACACCACGGAGGTGCAGGATGAACAGCGGAAGGGTGAGCACGAAGAGATAGTGCCACCAGGAGAACATCCTTAGCTGGCAGTAGGCCAGCATGAAGATCCAGCCCAGGACAATCAGGACGGTCTGATAGATCTTCGCTTTCTTTTCGCCGAGGCGGATCGCGACAGTGACGCGGTTCGCCGCGTCGGTTTCCATGTCGCGGATGTTATTGACATTCAGCACAGCCACGGAGAAGCAGCCCACGGCGGCACCGGGCAGGAGCAGGCGCCAGAAGAGCGTGTGGCTCGCCACGAAATAGGAGCCCAGCACGGCCACGAGGCCGAAAAACAGGAACACATACACATCCCCGAGCCCCCGGTAGCCGTAAGGGTTACGGCCGAGGGTATATTTCATCGCGCCCATGATAGCGCCGGCGCCCATCAGAAGAACCAGAATAGGCGTCATCTCCCACAGCGTACCGAAAGAAACCAGCGTCATCGCCGTGCCGCAGATGATGCATTCGGCGACGAAGATTCCGATCAGCACTTTCATCTGGCGGATGGTGAGTACGCCGCTGTTCAAACCGTATTGAGGGCCTTTCCGGTCGGCGGTATCCGTCCCGTGAAGGACGTCGCCCAGCTCGTTCGAGAGGTTCGACAGAATCTGGAGGCAGACGGTGGTCAGGACGATGAGGATGGCGACCCAAACATTGACCTTGAAGTCGGCCGTTGCGAGAAGGATACCCAGGATGACCCCGCCCATGGAAAGAGGCAGGGTACGGAGCCGCATGGAAGCGAAAGCGGCGCGGAACTCATTCATAGACAGACAGATTATGGATCACGAACCGCCGGAAGGCGGAACGCAGGAAATACCACACGGCCGAGAAGATGCCCTTGGTGCGGAAGTCCAGCATGAAGTCGGCGCCCAGGGTGCGGTCCGGGTTCGGACGCACCGGGCAGGTGCAGGTGATACCCGGGGCGATGACGCTGGGGTAACCGGCCTTCCGGGCCCGGAAGGCGTAGTCGAAGCCGGCCAGCTGGCCGCGGTAGCGACCGCCCAGCACCCCGATATGCTCGTACACCTCTTTGGGAACCAGCGCGAACAGGCCGTCGAACATCTTGCAAGCCACGGGAATCACCGGGTCGGGCGGCAGGATGCGCCGGTTGCGGCCGAAGCCGCCGCTGACATTGCGCCCTTCCCCGTCCTGGACCGTTCCGACCAGGAGCGCCCGGTCCCCCAGGAAGGAGGAGTTGTCCAGCAGGCTGTACAGCGCGCCGTCCACCGGCATCACCAGGCCGTGCAGCCAGATATAGAAATCCTTGTCCCCCGCCGCGCGCCAAGCCTCGTCCAAATCCGGATTGACGAACATCTCGAAGGTGTATTCGTCCGTAGGGATCAGGTCGATCTGCCGCCGGCATTCGGCCAGCAGTGCCTCCGTGGTTTCGGCGTAGACGAGCAGGGCGACGGTTTTCATCAGTCGAGTTTCAAAACGGCCATGAACGCGCTCTGGGGCACCTGGACGGTGCCGATCTGGCGCATCCGCTTCTTACCCTCCTTCTGCTTCTCGAGGAGCTTGCGCTTACGGGTGACGTCGCCGCCGTAGCACTTGGCCGTCACGTCCTTGCGCACCTGGCGCACCGTCTCACGGGCGATGATCTTCGCACCGATGGCCGCCTGGACGGCGATGTCGAACTGCTGGCGCGGGATGAGTTCCTTGAGCTTCAAGCAGATCTTGCGGCCGAAGTCGTAGGCATGATCCTCGTGGATGAGGGTGGAGAGGGCGTCGGCCGGATCGCCGTTCAGCAGGATGTCCAACTTCACCAGGCGGGCGGGACGGAAGTCCGTCACGTGATAGTCGAAGGAGGCGTAGCCCTTGGAGATGGACTTGAGCTTGTCGTAGAAGTCGAAGACGACCTCGGACAGCGGCAGGTCATAGTTCAGCTCCACCCGGTCGGTGGTGATATAGTGCTGGCCGATGAGGGTGCCACGCTTGTCCATGCACAACTTCATAATCGGCCCGTAGAAATCGGACTTGGAAATGATCTGCGCGCGGATATAGGGTTCCTCGATATGGTCGATGAGCGTCTGCGCCGGGAGGCCGGAGGGGTTGTGGACATCGACCACCTCGCCCTTGGTCGTAAAGACCTTGTAGGACACGTTCGGGACGGTGGTGATCACGTCCATGTTGAACTCGCGGAACAGCCGTTCCTGGACGATTTCCAGATGCAGCAGGCCTAGGAAGCCGCAGCGGAAGCCAAAGCCCAGGGCCAGCGAACTCTCCGGCTCATACACGAAGGAGGCGTCGTTCAGCTGGAACTTTTCCAGCACCGAACGGAGTTCCTCGAACTTGGAAGCATCGACAGGATACAAACCCGCGAAGACCATCGGCTTCACTTCCTCGAATCCCGCAATGGCCTGGGCGCAAGGGGTTTCCACATGGGTGATGGTGTCACCCACCTTCACCTCCACGGCAGCCTTGATGCCAGAGATGATATAGCCCACGTCGCCGGTCGAGACCTCGCCCGTGGGGTTGAGCTTCAGTTTGAGATTGCCGATCTCCTCGGCCTCGTATTCCTTGCCGGTGTTGAAGAACTTGACCTTGTCACCCTTGCGCACGCTTCCGTTGACCACCTTGAAATAGGCGATGATGCCGCGGAAGGGGTTGAACACGGAGTCGAAGATGAGGGCCTGCAGCGGCGCCTCGGGATCGCCCTTCGGGGCCGGAACCTTGTCCACGATCGCATCCAGCACGGCCTGGACGCCCTCGCCGGTACGGGCGGACACCCGGTACACGTCCTCCGGCTCGCAGCCTAGCAGGTCGCACACCTGGTCCGTCACCAGCTCCGGCTGCGCGGAGTCCATGTCGATCTTGTTCAGTACGGGAATGATCTCGAGCCCATGGTCGATGGCCTGGTACAGGTTGGAGATCGTCTGCGCCTGGATACCCTGCGACGCGTCCACCACCAGGAGGGCGCCCTCGCAGGAAGCGATGGAGCGCGACACCTCATAACTAAAGTCCACGTGACCGGGAGTGTCGATGAGATTCAGCCGATACGTCTCCCCGTCGCGCTTGTACTCCATCTGGATGGCGTGGCTCTTGATCGTGATGCCCTTCTCCCGCTCCAGGTCCATGTCGTCGAGCACCTGGTTTTCCATCTCCCGGTCGCTCAGCGTCTGCGTGAGCTCCAGGAGCCGGTCCGCCAGGGTGCTCTTCCCATGGTCGATATGCGCAATGATGCAAAAGTTGCGAATATTCTTCATAGTCTGCAAAGATACGCATTTTCTTGCATATATAAACAGGCGGGCGTGCGCATCAATACCCGTACCGCTTGCGATAGGCCAGGATGAGGGCGGTGCAGAGGATGAGGCAGCAGAGGTCGGCGGCATCGACGGCGAGCCAGATGCCGTCGGGACCCATCACGGCGGGGAGGAGGAAGACGAAGCCCAGCTCGAAGACCAGGTTGCGGATGAAGGAGACCGTCGCGGAGACCTTGCCGTTGTTCAGGCCGGTGAACCAGGCCGATGCGAAGAGGTTGATGCCGGCGATGAAGAAGCTGAGCATGTACAGTCGGATGGCGCGGGTTGTCAATGCGGTCAGATCCGGGTCGTAGCCGACGAACAAGCGTGCGGCGGGTCCGGCCGAAAGCTCCGAAACCAGCGTCATCAGAGCGCCCAGCACCAGCAGCAGGATCACCGAATGCCGCAGCAGGCTCTTCAGTTCCGGTTTGTTCCCCGCCCCGTAGTTATAGCCGATGACCGGCGTCACGGCGATGTTGTATCCGAAGAAGACCGCGGCGAAGATATAACCGTAATAGAGCAGTACCGAATAGGCCGCCACCCCGTTCTCGCCCATCATCCGGAGCAGCTGCAGGTTGTAGCAGATGGCAAGGATGTTCCAAGAGATATTGCCCACGTATTCAGAAAGGCCGTTGCTGCACGCCTGGAGCAGAGGCTCCCGCTCGAAGCCCGAACGGACGATCCGGAGAGAACTGCGGTTGTGCCGGCTGGAGAAATACCACAGCGGGAAGAAACCGCCCACGCAGCAAGCCAGCATCGACGCGGCCGCCGCCCCGGCGAGACCCCACTTGAAAACCACGATAAACAGCGCATCCAGCACCATGTTCGTGACAGCGCAAATAATGGACATAGCTGTCCCCAGCTGCGGCCGTTCCGCCGTCATATAGAACGACTGGAAGCACATCTGGAGCATGAACGCCGGCAGGCCGATGGTGCAGATGCTGCCGTACACCACGCAGAGGTGCGCGGTCTCCCCTTCCGCCCCGAGGATACGGGCCAATGGTTCCATGAACACCAGCAGCGGGATCATGAACACCAGCGACAGGATGAGCGTGAAACGGATCAGCATGCTGAAGATGGCCGAAGCCCGGTAATAGTCACCCTCCCCCATCGTCTTGGAAACCAGCGCGGAACCACCGGTTCCGACCATCAACCCCAGCGCCCCGATCAGCATCACGGCCGGCCAGATGATGTTCAAGGCGGCGAAGGCCGATGTTCCCACGAAATTCGAAACGAACAGCCCGTCCACGACACTGTATATGCTCCCCACGAGCATCATCAGGATGCTCGGAACCGAGGAGACAACCAGCCTCCTGTATCCGTAATGACCGTGAAGAGCAATCTCCATAAGACGCACAAAAATAGGGTTTTAATCCGAAAGTTTTTGCAAAAACTACAAAAAGTGGCGAATCGGATAAAAAATATACGGAAAAAAATGTATCTTTGTATGTTTTCGGAATTATACGCTTTTCAGATATGTACAGCAACGATCAACTCAAAGAGGTCTCGACGCAGGTGCGGCGGGACATCCTGAGGATGGTGGGCATCGCGAAGTCCGGACATCCGGGCGGATCCATGTCCTCGACTGACATCCTCACCACCCTGTATTTCAATGAGATGAAGCAGGATCCGGCTACATGGACCCGCGACGGAAAGGGACAGGACATGTTCATCCTCTCCGCCGGTCACATGACGCCCGTGTATTATTCCGTTCTCGCCCGCGCCGGTTACTTCCCGGTGAGCGAGCTGGCGACGTTCCGTTCCTTCGGCGCCCGCCTGCAGGGTCATCCGTCCATCCGCAAGGGTCTCCCGGGCGTCTTCCAGGCCTCCGGTTCCCTCGGCCAGGGCCTGTCCGCCGCCGCGGGTCTCGCCCTCGGCAAGAAGCTGGACAAGGAAGACAACTTCGTGTACTGCCTGTGCGGTGACGGCGAGTCCGAGGAAGGCCAGATCTGGGAGGCCGGCATGTTCGCCGTGTTCCACAAGCTGGACAACCTCATCGCGATGACCGACTGGAACGGCAAACAGATCGACGGTCCCGTCGACCAGGTGGCCGGTGAAGGCGACCTCGCCGCCAAGTGGGAAGCCTGGGACTGGAACGTGATCGTCGCCGAAGGCCACGACTTCGATTCCATCAAGAAGGCTTTCGAGCTGGCCAAGGCCGGCAAGGGCAGCGGCAAGCCCACCATGATCCTCTTCAAGACCGAGATGGGTCACGGCGTGGACTTCATGGCCGGCACGCACAAGTGGCACGGCTCCGTCCCGAAGCCCGAGCAGCTCGAAGACGCCCTCAAGCAGTTAGGTGAAACCTCCCTCGGGGACTTTTAATCCATTGACATCATGAAAAAGTATATCGATACAGGCAAGAAGGACACCCGCAGCGGATTCGGCGTGGGCCTTCTCGAAGCAGGCCGCGCGGACAGCCGCGTCGTCGCCCTCACCGCGGACCTCAAGGGTTCCCTGAAGATGGATGCCTTCGCCGCGGAGTTCCCGGAGCGTTTCATCCAGTGCGGTATCGCCGAGGCCAACATGGTCGGCGCCGCCGCCGGTCTCGCCATCACCGGCAAGGTCCCCTTCATCGGCTCCTTCGCCGAGTTCGTGACCGGCCGCGTGTATGACCAGGTCCGCCAGGAAGTCGCTTACGGCAAGGCCAATGTGAAGATCGCCTCCTCCCACGCCGGCGTCACGCTCGGCGAGGACGGCGCCACGCACCAGACGATGGAAGACCTCGCCTTGATGCGCGCCCTCCCGGACATGGTGGTCATCAACCCCTGCGATTTCAACCAGACCAAGAACGCCACCATCGCCGCCGCCAAGTACGAAGGCCCGGTGTATCTGCGTTTCGGCCGTCCGAGCGTCCCGAACTTCACCCCGGAGAACGAGGAGTTCGTCATCGGCAAGGCCCAGATTCTCAATGAAGGCAAGGACGTCACCATCGTCGCCTGCGGCCACCTCGTGTGGGAGGCCCTCCTGGCCGCCGAGGCCCTCGAAGCCGAAGGCATCTGCGCCGAGGTGATCAACATGGCCACCGTCAAGCCGCTGGACGAGGAAGCCCTCGTCGCTTCCGCCGCGAAGACGAAGGCCGTGGTCGTGGCCGAGGAGCACAACATGGCCGGCGGTCTCGGCGAGGCCGTGGCCGGTGCGCTCGCCCGCGCCCTCCCCACCCCCGTCGAATTCATCAACGGTCAGGACCGCTTCGGCCAGAGTGGCACGCCTTCTGCACTGTTGGCGGCGTACGGCCTGGACGCCCAGCACATTGCCGAGGCGGCAAAGAAGGTCATCGCCAGGAAATAAATGGATGGTGTCGAGCGCCTCTTCAATGAGATTGTGAAGGACTACAGCGAACGTGTCTATTGGCACGTCCGCCGGTTCGTGAACAACCACGAAGACGCCGACGACCTCGTCCAGGAAATCTTCCTGAAAATATGGACTGCGCTTCCCTCTTTCCGGGGGGAGGCGCAGCTTTTTACCTGGATCTGGCGCATCGCCACGAACGAGACGCTGAACTGGATCCGCCGCGAAAAGGTGCGCGCCGCCCTGCGGTTCGCCTCCATCGACGCGGAAATGGAGCGGCGCATCGACAGCGACCCCTTCTTCGACGGGGACGCCGCGGACCGCGCCCTCTCCAAGGCCGTGGCGAAACTGCCTGAAAAGCAGCGCCAGGTCTTCATCCTCCGTTATTATGACGAAATGCCCTACGAGCAGATGTCTGAGGTTCTTGGCACGTCCGTGGGCGCGCTCAAGGCTTCCTATCATATCGCGCAGGAAAAGGTGCGCGCCGCCCTGGGCAAAGATCTTTTCGTCGGGGACGATTAAACCTTTGGAAAAGAGCTGTGTCTAACCCACTGTCTATGAGTAGAAGAAACGATATTTCCACGCCGGAAGGCTACTTCGGGGACCTGCAGAAAAGGCTCTCGGAGATTCCCGCACGGCCTGCCCGCGTCAGCACGGTTCATCGGCTGGCGCCTTATGTAGCCATTGCCGCGAGCTTCCTCGTGGCCGTGATGCTGGGCAATTCCATTCTCCGCAAGACGGCGACGCCTGCGGAGGACGATACCTGGAGCTACATCTCCTATCTCGCCGACGCCCTGGATCCCGACGGCGCCTCCCTGGTGGACTGGGAGATGGACGAAGAAGAGTCCGGCCTTTCCGAAGAGGACATCATCAACTATCTCCTCGCAGACGGCATTTCTGTCGAACATTTGAACTATCTTAGCTATGAAGCAGCTTATTAGTGTCCTTTGCGCCCTGGTCATCGTGTCCGCGGGCGCTTTCGCCCAGGGTCCCGGCCCGCGCCGGGGCAATGACAACGGCTGGCGCGAGCGTGTCCGCTCCGAGAAGGTCGCCTTCCTGACCTCGGAAATCGACCTGACCGAAAGCGAAGCCCAGGTCTTCTGGCCCATCTACAACCAGATCCAGAAGGAGCAGCGCGAAACTTTCGAGGCCGTGCAGAAAGCCTATGACGCCATGGCGAAAGGCGTGCAGGAGGGCAAAAGCAGCAAGGAGATGGACAAGCTGGTCAAGGCTTACATCGACGCCAAGGAAAAAGGCGAAGGGGTCGAGACCAAGTACCTGAACAAACTGCTGAAGGCCCTTCCCGCCGACAAGGTCGCCCGCTACTACGTGGCCGAGGAGAAATTCCGCCACCAGCAGATCGGCCGCCTCGGAAACGGGAACTTCCCGAACTTCCGCATGAGCGACGAACAGCGTCAGCAGTGGAAGGAGCGCGGCGATCAGATCCGCGAACAGTTCCGCAACATCACCGGTCAGAAGAAGGAAGAATAAACTGACCGTCCTTCATCACGAGCGTCCGGTCGCAGAGTTCCGCGAGGGACGGGTCGTGCGTGACAATGACCACCGTCTGGCCCAAACGGTCGCGAAGGTCGAAAAACAGACGATGGATCTCCTCCTTAGTCCGGCTATCCAGATTACCCGACGGCTCGTCGGCGAAAAGGATGGCCGGATCGTTTACCAGGGCGCGGGCGATGGCGACACGCTGCTGCTCGCCGCCGGAAAGCTCGGAAGGCTTGTGCGTAAGCCGCTCGGAAAGGCCCACTTCGCCCAGCAGGCGGCGGGCCTTTTCCCGTGCCTCGCGCACGGGGACGCCGCCGATAAGGGCCGGGATGGTCACGTTCTCCAGGGCGTCGAACTCCGGCAGCAGGTGGTGCGCCTGGAAGACGAAGCCGATGCGGCGGTTGCGGAAGGAGGACAGTTCCCGGGAGCCCAGATGAAGGACATCGGTACCATCGACAATGAGGGTGCCGGCGTCCGGCGTGGACAGGGTGCCGAGGATCTGGAGCAGGGTCGATTTGCCCGCTCCGGAGGCGCCCATGATGGCGACGACCTCGCCCCGATCCACCTGAAAATCAACTCCCTTGAGCACTTTCAGCGTGCCGAAACTCTTTTCAATTCCCTTTGCCTCGATAATCATAACGCAAAAATACGGAAAAATCGGCGAACCCTGCGTGGAATTCGGAAAAAATGTGCTATCTTTGCCGTCCGCAATCTCGAGAAGGTTGCATAACGGATTTATAAACAATTAAAAACAGATTCACAATGGCTGTTAAAATCAGACTCCAGCGCCACGGTAAGAAGAATTTCGCATTCTTCCACATTGTTGTGGCCGATTCCCGTTCCCCGCGTGACGGACGTTTCATCGAGCAGCTCGGCTCCTACAACCCGAACACCAACCCTGCGACCATCATCCTCGACGCCGACAAGGCCCTCAAGTGGCTCAACGTCGGTGCCCAGCCTACGCTGACGGCCCGCCGCATCCTCTCCTACGAAGGTGTCCTGCTTCGCAAGCACCTCCAGGAAGGTGTCGCCAAGGGTGCCCTCACCCAGGCTCAGGCCGACGAGAAGTTCGCCGCCTGGAAGGCTGGTCAGGACGAGAAGATCGCTGCCAAGAAGGCCGGTCTGAAGAACGACGCTCTCGCCAAGGCCAAGGAAGCCAAGGCCGCTGAGGCCAAGGTCAACGAGGCCCGCGCCGAAGCCATCGCCAAGAAGAAGGCGGAGGCTGAGGAGGCTGCCCGCAAGGCCGCCGAAGAGGCTGCCGCTGAGGCCGCCGAGGCTGTCGAGACCCCTGCTGAATAATGCAGCGGATCGCGCAGATCCTTAAATCCAACGGCCGGGACGGCGAACTCCTCATCAGCTTCGTCGGTATCTCGCCCGAGGACATTGACACCCGGGAACCGGTGTTCATCGAATTCGATGGGCTTCCGGCTCCCTTCTATTTTGAATCTTTCACACCGCGGGGCAACTCCCGCGCCCTCGTCCGCCTGACCGGCGTGCGCAATCTCACGGACGCCGACGAACTCGCCGGCGCCGCCGTCTACGCCGAAGACGACCTCTACGAAGACGAGGAAGAAGACCTCACCGGCTGGACCGTCCTGAACGCCGACGGCACCACCGTCGGGACCGTATCGGCCCATGAAGACATCCCCGGCAACCCCTGCATCTGGGTGGAGACCGGGCACGGCGAGGCGCTCATCCCCCTCCGCGAGGAGCTCGTCCTCGAGGTGGATGAAGAAAAACAAACCCTCCGGATGGAAATCCCGGAGGGCCTGCTCAATCTTTAGGGAATCCCCTGTTATTACATCAGACCGCCGTTCGCTTCGTATTCGGCCTTGACGTCCTCGTAGAACCCTGCGCGGGACGTTGACATATACGGCGACAGCCAGAGGCCGCCGATGCCGAAGGTGAAGAATGCCAGAATAAACCAACCGATGAAGCTCAAGTACAGCCAGAAGAGGTCGAACTTGTGTCCCTTCATCATCGCGCGGCTGTGGTCGATGGCGTCATTCGCGGACAGTTCCGGATGTTCCTCCAGGATATAAGGGGTCATCGCGTAGGAGAAAGCCTTGATGATACCGGGGATGATGAGCAAAAGCGTCCATAAGGCAATGAAGAAGTACATCAGGAACATGCCCCATACCTTGTGCCAGTAATTCTTGGTGGCGATTTTGAAGGTGTTGCCCAGCATGTCGTTCTCACCGCCGGTCAACAGCCGGCGGAAAGCGTTGGTGTAACCGAGCGTGAGGGGCCAGAGCAAGAAGATGCTCAGCAACATGAACAGGGCATAGCCGCCCATCATTTTCGAAGTTATGGCCAGATATTCAGGGTCATAGACCATACTCACGCCCCTGTTTTCCGCTATATAAAGCTGCAACTTGGCCCAGTGGTACATATACAGACTCATCGCAATGTACGAAATGGCGACAATGACCACCGTAGCGAGCACGGCCTTCGCCCAGTTGCCCTTCAGGGCCGCCAGGGCGGCATTCTTGTATTCAGTGTTCGTTTTCATATATCAATACTTTTCCGAATAATGGAGATAAAGGTTGTCGATGCAGCAGTAAAGCGGGCAGTCCGGCCGGCTGGCCTCCAGGTGCAGTTCCAGATAATCGACACTGCCCAGGGAGGAAATGTCCACGGCGGTCCATTTGTCCAGGAGCTTCGTCCCGTCCACCAGTTTGATGCTCTTGTTCCCCGTGCTCGCGCTGCCCTTGTAACCGGTCAGGGTCAATGTCAGGAAGTCGGTGTCCGTGAAAGGTCCGCCCGAAAGGCCGGTGCCGAACTTCGCGGCCTGGGCCACGGCCTGTACGTTCTGCACGCTGATTGACTTAAGCGTGCAGGAAGACTCCGTGGAGGGGACGTAGAAGCTGATCAGATGCTCCGGCATCAGCGTGGACGTCGTGTCGTGGAAGACGGCATAGGCGAGGCTCTTGTTACATCCGCCATTGTCAAAGACGGCGAAACGCGCGGGTCTCCGCTCCGGCGTGGCGATCGTGTCGATGCCGGTGCACAGGGCGAAGCCGCCCACCAATTTCTTGTCGGTGGACCGCTTGGAGTAGTGGATGACCGGCCCATAGGTCAGGTATTCGCTCACGAGGACGGAATCCGCACCGCCCCGGAAAAACTCCGACAGGAACTCATCATTATCGTACTCATTATCCGGTTCATAGTGGACTAGGATATTGGCCTCATAGGAACTGTTGTTATCCAATTTGAAACAGCTCGAAACTACTAAAGCGAAGGCGCTGAGGAGGACGCCTGTTTTCATCAATTTTGTCATCATAGTACAAAATTACGCAAAAGTTTAGTAAATTTGTTTGTTTGACAAAACTAATTGAACCATGTCTACCACGCTTATCGTCATCCTGGCCATTGTGGCCCTCCTCGTCCTCTGGGGCATCGGCGTCCAGAACAAGCTCGTGCAGGCCGACGAACTGTGCAACAACGCCCTCAAGCAGATCAACGTCCAGCAGGTCAGCCGTTATGACGCCCTCCAGGCGCTGATCAAGCTCACCCGCGAGTATGCCTCCTACGAGGCGGAGACCCTGGAAAAGGTCATCGCCCAGCGCAAGATCTCCGCGTCTGCGAATCCCACCGTGGAAGAAATCAACGCCAATGAAAAGGCCCTCCAGGAAGTGAGCGCCAAGCTCATCGCCATCGCCGAGCAGTATCCCGACCTGAAGGCCAACCAGAACTACCAGCAGGCGATGCAGGACATCAAGCAGTACGAAGAGAACGTCCGTCTCGCCCGCATGACCTTCAACGACACCGTCACCAAGTTCAACAACCAGGTGCGGATGTTCCCGGGCTCGGTGGTCGCCGGCATCCTGGGCTTCGCCAAGCGCGAATACCTCGCCGAAGACGCCTCCAAGAAGGATTATCCCGTCATTTAAGCGATGAGGAAGTATCTCCTTTCCGTGCTGGCGGTCCTCGCCGGCACTTTCGTCGTTTCCGCCCAGTCCCTCCGGGACATCGACATCCGCGCGGAACTCCGCCCGGACGGATCGGCCCGGATCGTCCAGGTTTGGGACGCCACTGTCACGGACGGCACCGAGATGTACATTCCCATCTCCAACCTCGGCAAGATGACGGTCTCCGATTTCTCCGTCAGCGAGAACGGGCTGGCCTATGCCAATGAGGGCCGCCGCTGGGACGTGGACCGCTCCCTTTCCCAGAAGGCCGGCCGCTGCGGCATCATCGACAAACACGACGGGGTGGAGCTGTGCTGGGGAAAGACCTCCTACGGCTCCCACGTCTGGAAGATCGAGTACACGGTCACCGGCCTCGTGCAGTCCTTCTCCGACGCCGACGGCTTCAACTTCATGTTCGTGAACCCGGGCTTCGACGCCCCCGCGCAGCATGTGAAGGTTACGCTGGTCAATGCTACCGGCGGTCCGCAGTGGACCTATGACAACACCCGCGTCTGGGGCTTCGGCTCCTACGGCGACATCAACGTAACGGACGAAGGCACCATCGTTTACGAGTCTTCCGAGCCTTTCTCCTACAACAGTTCCGTCATCGAGCTCGTCCGGTTCGAGAAGGGGCTCTTCTCCCCCACCGTCAGCCGCAACATGTCCTTCGACGAGCTGAAAGAGAAGGCGATGGAAGGCAGCTCCTACGGCGAAAAGAGCTGGCTGGAGAAACTGTTCCTCGGTCTGTTCGCCCTCATCTTCGGTGGCAGCATCTTCGGCATCATCCGCGCCTGGGTCCTGTCCGCCATGGGCTACAAGTATAAGAAGTCCATGTTCGGCAAGACCAAGATCACGGAGTGGTGGCGCGACGTGCCGATGGAGGGCAACCTCTTCGCCTCCAGCTATGTGCTGGACAACGGATGGCGGTTCCCTTCCGGACAGTCCTCTTCCAAGGGGCTCATCGGCGCACTCTTCCTCCGCTGGATCCTGGACGGAAAGGTGAAGGTGCAGCCGGACCCGAAGAGCTCCAAGCGCGTGAACCTGGACTTCTCGCAGAATCCCGAGATCGAGGACGACGTGGAACGTTCCCTGTTCAACATGGCCCAAAGCGCCTCCGGCTCGAACCTCCTGCTGGAAAGCGGCGAGTTCGAGAAATGGTCCGAGAAGAACTTCAAGAAGATGACCGCCTGGCCCACCCGCGCCAAGGCGCACGGCCAGGGCTGGATGTACGAAAAGCACTACTTCGCCAAAGGCAACCAGACCAATGACGACGGCGCCCGCGAGGCCTGCCACGTGATCGAGTTCAAGAACTTCCTCAACGACTTCACGCTCTCCAAGGAGCGCGGCGCCGTGGAGGTGGGTCTGTGGAAGGATTACCTCGTGTTCGCCCAGCTGTACGGCATCGCCGACAAGGTGGCCACCCAGTTCCAGAAGCTCTATCCCAAGGAGTTCGAGGAAGTGGCCCAGAGCGTCGGTGTGGACCCGAACGTGATGATGCGCACCATCCGTGTCAATAACAACATGTCCGCCTCGGCGATCTCGCACGCGGTATCCAAGCAGCAGGCGGGCAGCGTCCGGGGTACCGGCGGCCACACCTCCTTCGGCGGTGGCGGCGGCTTCTCCGGCGGCGGTTTCGGCGGCGGCGGCCGCTAGTCGCTACAGCAGTTTCTTCACCAGTCCGAAGAGACCGTAAGGCATATACCGGAACTTCAGGTCGATCCAGGTGGGCGACTTCACGACGGCACGTTCATGGCTGAAAGCCAAGAAAGAACGCTCGGAGTGATAGTTGCCCACACCTGAATTCCCCACGCCCCCGAAGGGGATGTGGGAGTTGGCGATGTGCATGATCGTGTCGTTGATGCACGCGCCGCCGGAAGTGGTCCGGCCGATGATGTCCCAGCCGTCGGAGGCGTTTCCGAAATAATAGAACGCCAGCGGCTTCTCGCGTCCATTGACAAAGTTCACGACCTCATAGCGGTCGCGGAAGGTCATGATCGGGAAAATAGGGCCGAAGATTTCCTCCTGCATCACGGGGGCGTCGGGGCTCACCTTGTCCAGCAGGGTGGGTTCGATCCAGAGCTTGTCGCGGTCGGCGTGTCCGCCGGCGACGATTTCACCGTCCTTGAAGTACCCGACCAGCCGGTCGAAGGCCGATTCCTTGACGATATGGACAAAGTAGTCGGACTGCTCCGTGCCGTCGGGGTACAGGCCGGCGAGTTCCTTCTTGAACGCCTCGATGAAGGCGTCCTTGATGCTCTCGTGCAGGAACAAGTAGTCCGGGGCGATGCAGGTCTGGCCGCTGTTGAGGCATTTGCCCCACGCGATGCGGCGGGCGGCGATGGTAAGGTCCGCGTCCTTATCGACAATGCACGGGCTCTTGCCGCCGAGTTCCAGCACCATCGGCGTGAGATACTTGGCCTGGGCCGCCATGACAATCTTCGCGAGGGAGGGGCTGCCCGTCAGGAACACCAGGTCGTAACGGTGCTTGAACAGCTCTCCGTTCACCTCGCGGTTGCCCTGGACCACGGCGACGAAATTCTCCTCGAACGTATCGGCAATCATCTCTTCCAGCGCCTTGGACACGTTCGGCACATAGGGCGACGGCTTCAGAATGGCCGTGCAGCCCGCGGCGATGGCACCCACGAGCGGGTTCAGCAGCAGCTGGACCGGGTAGTTCCAGGGCGAGACAATCAGCGTGTTGCCCAAGGGTTCACGCACGATGTACGAGGAGGAAGGCATCACGGAAAGCGGCGTGGGTTTCCGGCGTTTCCGCGCCCATCGGCCCACCTTCCGGCGGGCCTCGCGGATTTCGCCGTATACCAGGCCGATTTCGGTCATATAGGCTTCCTCATAGCTCTTGTGCAGGTCCTTCCAAAGGGCTTCGCAAAGGGGTTTCTCCCACTTTTGGAGTCCCTCCTGGAACCGTTTGAGCTGATAGCGGCGCCAGTCGATGGCGCGGGTGGTTCCGGTAGCGAAGAAGTCCTTCTGCTTCTGGACCAGTTCTTCAATGCGTTCGGGTGCGGTGTTCTCGATGGCCATTTATGAGGCTTTCTTGATGTTTTCAGGCAGGGAAACGGTCTTGCGGCCGGTGAAATGATCCATCACCCGATACAGACCGCAAATGTCGCCGAAGATGAAATCGAACCAGCGGACCGGGAAGATTCCCTGCATCAGCCGGATAAAGTGCTGGGTGAAGGGGATTCCCTTGTATCCGCGGTCGTGCTCGATGGCGCGGAGCGTCTTCCGGGCCACGGTCTCCGGCTTCTGGATCTTGAAGAGGGACCGGATGCCCGCGAACATGCCCGTGTCGATGAAATACGGGGCGATGGTAGTCACATGGACCCGGCTCTTCTCCCGCTGGAGTTCGATGCGCACGGAGTCGGACCAGCCGGTGGCGCCCCACTTGGAAGCGGCATACAGCGCCATCTTCGGCAGGGACAGCATCCCGGCCGAGGAGGTGATATTGCAGATATGTCCCGCGTTTCGCGATCTCATATCATTGATATACCGAAGGGTGACGAACATCGCCCCCTTGGTGTTTATGTCGATGGTACGGATGATATCCAGGTCCGTCTGCTCGGCGAAAGGCTTGTTGTTGGTGACGATGCCGGCGCAGTTGATGAGGATGTCCACATCCCCGCACGCATCCTTGGTATCCTCATACGCCTTGTCGATGGATGCGGGCGAGGAAATATCGACCTGATGTCCATACACGGAACCCAGGGAGGAGAATTCCTTGACCACGGCCTCGACGGCCTTCCCGTTGATATCCCAGATAACCAGCCGGCTCGCGCCTTTCTCAAGACACATCCGGCCCATGATCTTGCCGATGCCGGAGCATCCCCCGGTGATCAGCACGGTGTTTCCTTGAATCTTCATTCTTTGCTCAGGTTTTTAGCGGAGCAAAGTTACGCAATCTTTCGCCTCCCTCCCTTCCCGTTCGCCACAAGGTGGGAAATTTCACCACATTTAGGGGGCAATAGGTCAAGCTGAGGCGTCTTTTTTCCTTCGGTCGTGGAATTCAGCGACGGCGGTGAAGAAGGCATCGGAAGAGGAGTTGAGAGCGGTTTCCACGGAGTCCTGGACCACGCCGATGATGAAGCCGACGGCAACCGCCTGCATGGCGACGTCGTTCGAAATACCGAAGAAAGAGCAGGCCATCGGAACCAACAGGAGGGAGCCGCCGGCCACGCCCGAGGCGCCGCAGGCGCCGAGGGTGGCAATGAGACTCAGAAAGAGGGCCGATGCGAAACTCACCTGGATTCCCACCGTATGCGCCACCGCGAGAGACAGGACCGTGATGGTGACCGCCGCGCCGTTCATGTTGATGGTGGAGCCCAGCGGAATGCTCACGCTATAGAACTCCCGGTCCAGCCCCAGCCGCTTGCAAAGGTCCATGTTAATGGGAATGTTCGCGGCCGATGAGCGGGTGAAGAAAGCGTTGATGCCGCTCTCTTTCAGGCACTGCCAATACAGCGGATACGGATTCCGCCGGATGTGCAGCCAGGCTATGAAGGGATTGACAATGAACGCGGTACAGCACATGCACCCCACCAGCAGCAGGAGCAGTTTCCCGTAGTCCGTGAAGATTTCCATCCCGCTTTCGGACACGGAGGAGAACACGAGACCCAGGATTCCGAACGGAGCGAACTGGATCACCCAGCGCACCACCTGCGAGACGACATCGGCCAAATCCGACACCACCTGGATGGTTTGTGCCGATGCCACCAGCTTAAGCCCGAAGCCCAGCACGATGGACCAGAACAGGATGCCGATGTAGTTCGCGCTGGCAAGCGCCTCGATCGGGTTCATCACCATGTTGGTCAGGAGCGTCAGGAAAACATCGGCAAGCCCCCCGGGAACCGCGCCCTCGGCCTCCGCCCCCTGCAGCCGAATCGACACTGGAAACAGGAAACTGGCCA
The DNA here is from genome assembly GCA_017558775.1 of Bacteroidales bacterium. Classification (GTDB taxonomy): domain Bacteria; phylum Bacteroidota; class Bacteroidia; order Bacteroidales; family UBA932; genus Cryptobacteroides. The sequence goes on from JAFYTP010000040.1 coordinate 41,784, forward strand.
GCACCGCGAAGACGGCGGCGCACAGCGTAGAGACCAGATACAGGGTGATGACCGTCCGGAACCGGGCACCCAGGCCGCCTTTCGCCTTGGCGATGGACGATGCCACGAGAAGCGCCACCAGAATCGGCGCAATCGCCTTCAGGGCGCTCACGAACACCTTCCCCAGGATGCCGATACCTGTCCACTGCGGGCAGATGAGCCCCAGCACGGCACCGATGACCAGACCGCCGAGAATCCGCAGCACCAGGGACGTCTCCGTCCATTTCTTCAGAAGAGAAGAGATTTTACTCATAGAAGGCAAGGTACGAAAAAAGGGCGGGAATGGCAAGAAATCGTTATCTTTGTATGGAACACCCCTTGATATGAAGACACTTATACTCGCCCTCCTTCTGGCCGCCGCCGCGCCGCAGGACAACCCCGGCATCCACATCCATTCCAACGCCCCTTCCGGAACCATCGACCCGATGCTGTACGGACAGCTTTTCGAGCACATCTATTTCTCCGCCAACAACGGTGTCTGGCAGGAGCTGATGTACGGACGGTCGTTCGAGCCGGAGCATTACCCCGGCATCCCGCCGCGGGATGGTTATTTCGACGGCTGGTTTGCCGACGGGGACGACGTGCTGCACTCCCCTACGCGCTATGAGCAGCCCATCCGCCTGACCACCCTGGACACGGACAGCTACGACCTGGAGATGGACGTGAAATGGCGGGCCTACCGCCTGCCCGGCCGGCGCTGGAGCGGCGGTCTGTTGGACCTGCGCTTCGCCTTCAAGGACCTGGCGGACGGCTCGGATTCCTATTTTCTGCGCCTCTATGATCCCGCCTACGAAGGGCAGCGGTTCAACCTGTCGCAGACGCAGGCGCAGATTGAGGCGGACAACCAGGCGAAGGCCCTCGCCAAGGCGCAGAAGGCCGTGGACGGCGCCCAGTTCGCCCTTTCTACCCGTCAGGAGAAGGAGGTTTCCATGTTCGGCCGTTCCCGGAAGGTCGTCACGCTGGAGCCGATGGCGGCTAAGGCGGCGACACCTGCCCAGCTGGACCAGGACGCCTGGCACCACCTGAAAATCAGCTGCCGCGGACAGCGCGTGCGCGTGTGGTGGGACGGCAAGCAGGTGCTCTCATGCAAGGTTCCCGACACTCGCCCACAGAATACCCTCACGCTGTGGGAGAATTATACGGAAGCCCTCTACCGCAATATCCGCGTGACTTCCGCCGATGGGAAAACCGTATTCTTCGAGGGCCTTCCGGAGGATGTCCGGATTCCCGATATCGCCCCGGAATGGGAAGCCTTCGGGAACGGCGCCTTCACCCTTGTCAAGGGCGACGCGGTCAATATGGACTATTCCCAAAAGATTGTCACTGAAGGCGTTTCCGGCCTGCAGCAAGGGCCGATGGCGGTCCGTCCGGGCGACCCCTTCGTGGGCTCCATTTATGCCAAGGGCGACGGGAAGGCCGAGCTCTTCGTGGGCCTTCGCAACAGCGATGGTTGGGTGCTGCGTCAGTCCCTCGGCCATCCGGGTGCCGGGTGGCAGCGCTATGCATTCACCCTGGACGCCGGGGCCTATGAAGGCGACGCCGCCTTTGCCATCGGCGCGGAAAATGGAACGGTCCAAATCGACCAGGTGTCAATGGGCACGGAAGCCGGACAGGCTAACGGCGGGTTCCGGCCGGACATCCTGCAGGCCGTGAAGGATTTGCATCCCACCTGCCTCCGCTGGCCGGGCGGCGGCTATGCCGCGCAGTATGACTGGCGCTGGGGCATCGGCCCGCAGGAAGCGCGCCGCCGGTGGGACCACTGGATGTGGATGGACTACGACCAGAACTGCTTCGGCACGGATGAGTTCATCAAGTTCTGCCGCGAGGTGGATTCCGAACCCGTCATCGTCGTGAGCGTGGGCTTCGAGCGGCCCGAATCCGAAAAGGACGAGATCCTAGAGAACGCCGTGAACTGGCTGCGCTACTGCAATGAGCCGGTCACGGGCGAATGGGGCGCCCTCCGCGCCAAAAACGGCCATCCGGAGCCCTACAACGTCAAGTATTGGGAAATCGACAACGAGATGTGGGAAATGGGCATCGACCGGTACGAACAGTGCGTCCGCGACTTCTCCGTCGCCCTGCGCAAGGTGGACCCGTCCATCAAAATCATCGCCTGCGGCGGCTTCCAGGAGGACGAGGCCTTCCTGAACCGCTCCGCCAATTATTTCGACTACCTGAGCCTCCACCACTACGAGCAGATCAACGGCTACGCCACCGGGCCGAAGCGCCTCGGTGAGCAGTATGACCGCTATGCGAAGATGATTGCCGCCTGTCCGAACCCGAACGTGAAACTGTTCATTTCGGAATGGAACCTCAACAGCACCGACTGGCGCACCGGTCTCTTCGCGGGCGGCTTCCTGAACGAATGCGAACAGCGCGACGTCGTTGCGATGGGCGCCGCGGCCCTCTTCATCCGCCGCACCGACGCCCCCGACTGGAACAACGCCTTCATCAACTTCGACTACAAGGACCTCTTCGTCGCCCCGAACTACCAGGTGACCGAACTCTGGTACGACCACTTCTCCAAGTATCTGCTTGACTATGAGGGTGAAACCGGAGATTTGAGCATTGTCACCACGATGTCCGAGAACGGCCGTGATGTCATTGTGAAGGTGGTGAATCCGACGGACAACGCCTGCGACTTAAAGGTCTCCGGCGACTGGAAGGGCATCTCCGCCACAGCCTACGACTTCTACGCACCGGGCTCCCTCGACGCCGCGAACAGTATGGAAAACAAGAACGCCGTCGCCCTCCGGCACGCTTCGCCCGTCATCCAGGACGGCTCCGTCCTCCTCCACGTCGAACCCCTTTCCGCTGGCGTTCTGACCATCACAAAATCCTTCTGACCATGAAAAGATTCTTCACGCTGACGGTCGGCTTCCTGCTGCTCTCCGGATGCGCGCAAAAAGAGGTCCGCATCGCCACGGACGATGGGACGGTCGTGCTGCGTCCCCTGCTGGAAAACGCCATCCGGGTGCGCCTGGAACCAGCTGATTATCAGCCCCTCCCCGAACTTGTCTACGTGGAGGACGTGGAGGCCCCCAAGTTCTCCGTCTCCCGTGACAACGGAGTCGTTGAAGTGCGGACGGCGGCGATGACAGCGCGCTATGAGAACGGCGTCCTGACTTTTTTCGACGCCGATGGCAATTTGCTTCTCCGGGAGGATGGGCACAACCTTGAAAAAGCCACCGTCCAGGGAGAACCCACCTATGCTGTCACCCAGCGCTTCCTCTCACCCGAAGACGAGTTCCTGTTCGGCACTGGCCAGTTCCAGGACGGTTTCCTGAACGTCCGGGGTGTCACCCGGCGGCTCACGCAGGTGAACACCCAGATCGCCCTGCCGTTCATCCTTTCCAACAAGGGATACGGGCTTCTGTGGAACAACTACGGTCTGACCGATTTCAACCCGGCGGACCATTCTGTCGCGCTGACCGAGGAGAAAGAAGACGGCCGGTCGGAGACCGTCAATGCGACCGGCACCTCCGGCAACCGCCGGGAAAGGCGCTTTTTCAAGACCTTCACCGGTACGCTGGAAGTACCCGAGGAGGGCACCTACGCGCTCCTGCTGGACGTCGGCCAGGCGATGGCGCGGCGGCACTGTCTGGCCATCGACGGAAAGACTGTCATAGACGCGTCCAATCTTTGGCTGCCGCCGACGGCATCGGCCTTAGTCACCTTGAGCGCCGGGACGCATTCCATTGAAGTTGAAGGAGTTCGAGGTGACGAGCCTGTCCTGCAGTGGCGGAAGGTCGATGACATGACCACCTTCCATTCCCCCGTCGCCGCAGCGCTGGACTACACGGTGTTTGCCGGGAAGGCCGACGAGGCCATCGGCGCATACCGCGCCCTGACCGGGCCCGTCCCGGAGATGCCGGACTGGATGTTTGGTTACATCCACTGCCGCGAGCGGTATCATTCGCAGGCGGAGATCCTCGAGAACGCTGCGGAATTCAAGTCCCGCGGGCTGCCGCTGGACGTCATTGTCCAGGACTGGCAGTGGTGGGGGGACACCGGCTGGAACTCGATGGAGTTCGACCCGGAGAACTACCCCGATCCCAAGGCGTTGACCGACTCCCTGCATGCGATGGGCACCCGTTTCATGATTTCCGTCTGGTCCAAGGTCAATAAGGCATCGGCCCTCGGGCAGCGGTTGGAAGACCGGGGCGCTTACATCGACGGTACCGACTGGATTGATTTCTTCAATCCCGACGTGGCCACCTTCTATGCGCGGAATTTCGTGGACAGTCTGGCAAGGCCTTACGGCATCGACGCCTGGTGGTTTGACGCCACGGAACCGGAGAACGACGACCTGGCGGGCCGGCGCGTCGGCAAGGACCAGGTTCCTGGCGAATGGTACCGGAACGTGTATCCATTGATGGTCAACCGGACGATGTATGAGGCACTTACGAAGGAGGGCCTCTCCTCCGTCATCCTTACCCGAAGCGCATTCCCGGGCGCCCAGCGCTACGGTGTCGTCACCTGGTCCGGCGACGTGGGCAACGACTTCGGGACACTGCGGCGTCAAATCGCCGGCGGCCTCGGCCAGATGGCCTCCGGCCTGCCCTGGTGGACCTTCGACGCGGGCGGCTTCTTCCGCCCCGCCGACCAGTACACCTCGGACGAATACCAGGAGCGGCTCATCCGTTGGGTCCAGACATCGACCTTCCTGCCCTTCATGCGCGTCCACGGTTATATGAGCGACACCGAACCCTGGCGCTACTCTCCGGAGACCTATGAAATCGTGGCATCCTATATGGACCTTCGCAAACGGCTCCAACCTTATATCCTGGACTGCGCCGCGCGCGTTTCTAAGGAGGGTTACACGATGATGCGCCCACTGGTTTTCGACTTTCCGGATGACCTTGAAGCCCTGCGACAGGACGATGAATTCATGTTCGGTCCCGCCCTCCTCGTCCATCCCGTCACCGCCCCCGGCGTCACCACCTGGCGCACTTATCTCCCGGTCTCCGAGGACGGCTGGCACGACTTCTGGACCGGCGAACGGTACGAAGGCGGTCAGTATATTGACGTTACCATTGACCTTTCGACCATTCCGGTATTCGTAAAGGGGGATGAGAAGGTGCTCTGACGGACGTCATGCGAGGTTCGGCACCATCGACCTTGCAAGTATTTGTAATTCAGTCGTTTAAGAAACGCCTTGTTCCTAACCTCACTTTATTCTAGGGGGTTCGGAGCGCACGGTTTTTTAACCTACTCATATTCAAACCCTTACTTCAAGGTCAGTGCCGAAACTCGTGTATCGTCCTGAGATAGGTTTACGGGGTCTGCGGACGCCCTCCGTTTAAAACCCTAATGATGAGTACTTTATAAAACACCAATCCGCAGGTCCCTCAAAATATTGCCAGATCTGCGAATTCGCTATTTATATCTCACTGATAATAAGCTACTTGTAAATGAACCTTCCGCAGACCTGGTGACGATTCCGGTGTTTGTAAAGGGGGACGCTACGGTGTTCTAGAGTTCACGAAGGCACCAAGCAAACGCCCGGGCAAGCCGCCCGGCGTTATCGGCAAAATGATTCCCCTCCTCCCAAACCAAGGTGCAGTGCTCCGGGCCTAACTGATTCTGTAACAGTTCGTATTGGGTGCGGAGGTTATCGCCGACACGGGCAATCGCCTGATTCTTCACGTGTTCCTCGCGCTCGCCGAGGCTCAGATAGACGGCCTTCGCAAGGGGGACATTCTTTCGGGCGTATGGAATCCAGTCCTTGATCCAGACCGACGGCGAGGCCGCCGCGACGGCACGGAAGCGGTCGGTCCGGGCCGATGCCCAAAGGGCGAACAAAGCACCGAGGGAATAGCCGCCGATGATCGCCGGCAAGGAACCGTACCGCTGCTCCAGCCACGGAATCAGCGACTGCAGGATGTACTGCAAGGTTTCCTGTCCATGCTTCCCCGCCGCCTCGTCCCGGGAGATGTTCCGGTCCGCCCAGGGCATCAGGTCCACGATCCAGTCTTCCAGGTCGATGGTGACCAGCAGGAAAGGGGTCGATGTCAATGCGGAAAGTTGCCTCGCCTCCTCCTCCAGTGTCGGCGTCTCATGCCGTGCCGATGGCTGAATCAGAAAGCACGCCGGCTTTACCGCCCCGAAAAGGCGGCATTTGCGGCCCGCTATGAGGATGGAGTCTGTTATCGACATGGACTGCGGCTATATGCGTTACACAAATGTACGCAATTAATCGTATATTTGCCCTATGGTCGACAAGCGCGAATATCTAATCCTCTGTCTGACAGCCTTCCTGGTTTGTCTCGCCGCAGTGGGCTGCAAGCCCGAGGAGGTCATTCCGCCGGAGCCCGAGCCTGCCAAAGAGGGGTTCGAGTCGGCCGAGGACGCCGTCCTGCATATGGGCGCCGGCTGGAATCTGGGCAATACCCTGGACAGCTGCAGCGGTGAATTGACCCATATGTGGATTGAGGCCTGGACCGCAAAGACGCCCAAGGATTACGAGACGGCCTGGGGCCAGCCCCAGACCACCCGCGAGTTGATCCATATGTTCAAGGAAGCCGGCTTCGGGGCGATCCGCGTGCCGGTCACGTGGTATCCGCACATCGGCAAAATCACCCTTTACAATACGGAATGCTGGGATCCGGCGACCTCCTGGATCGGGTTCGATGTGAACGGCGCCTGGATGGCGCGGGTGAAGGAGGTGGTCGATTATGTCATCGACGAGGGAATGTACTGCATCCTGAATGTCCACCACGACACGGGCGCGGGGGACACAGCCTGGCTAGTGGCGAGCGAAGAGGGCTTCCAATCGGCCAAGGCGCGGTATCAGTCCCTCTGGGAGCAGATTGCCACGACCTTCAAGGATTACGACGAGAAACTGCTCTTCGAGTCCTTCAACGAGATGCTGGACCCGTACGACTCCTGGTGCTTTGCCTCCTTCGCGACGCCGAACAACTACGATGCCGCCGTGGCAGCATCGGCCTACAAGGCCATCAACAGCTACAACAAGTTATTTGTCGATACCGTCCGCGGCACGGGAGGCAACAACGCCCAGCGGAACCTTGTCGTCAATACCTACGGTGCGTGCAGCGGCGACGGCACGTGGAA
>JAFYTP010000041.1 GCA_017558775.1 Bacteroidales bacterium
AAACACGAAAGACTATGTTACCGAAAGCGAAAGAAATTGTGGAGCTCGCCGATCTGAAGATGCAGGATGCGGTGGATTTCCTGGAGGAAGACCTCAAGAACTACCGGGTGGGCAAGGCCTCTCCGGCCATCTTCAACGCTGTGACCGTCGATTATTACGGTACGGCCACGCCGCTGAACCAGGTCGCTTCCATCACGACGCCCGACGCGAAGACGATTGCCATCCAGCCTTGGGAGCGCAGCATGATCGCGAAGATCGAGAAGGCCATCCTGGACGCCAACGTGGGTCTCACCCCGTCCAACAACGGTGAGATTATCCGTTGCATGGTCCCGGCCCTCACCGAGGATCGCCGCCGTGAGCTCATCAAGAAGGCCAAGGCCCAGGGCGAGACCACGAAGGTGACGGTCCGCAACGCCCGCCGCGACGGCATCGACATGCTCAAGAAAGCCCAGAAGAACGACGGCCTCTCCGAGGACGGCGAGAAGGAGGGCGAGGATGAGCTCCAGAAGGTGACCGACCGCCACGTCAAGAACGTCGACGCCATCATCGCAGAGAAGGAAAAGGAAATTCTTACGGTCTAGTATTGGATTGTAAAAATTTTTATTTACCTTTGTCGAAACGACAAAAAGAGATATGCGATTTTACGGCTTCGGTTTTTATAAGTTCTATTACCAGAATCGGTAATAGCCGGGCGTCGTATATCCACCGTCATAAAGATGTATGTTGGGGCCGTCCGGATGAGGATGGCCCTTTTTTATGGACAGTAGTAGAATGAAGAAGGTCGCGATTTTGGGACGTCGGGGCAGCTTCCACGAGGAAGCCGCCATGACATTCTATCAGGATGTTCCGGTGGAGATGCAGGGGTTCGACAGTTTCGAGAAGATGCTGGCGGCCTATGACGCGGCAGAGGTCGATGGCGTAGTCATCGCCGTCGAGAATACGCTTTCCGGAGGGCTTGTCCGGAATCTGGAACTGATTCATTCCGGGGGATACCAGGTCGTCGGCGAGATTCATATCCCCGTCCATCATTATCTGCTGGCGCTGCCCGGCCAGTCCCTGGAATCCATTCGGGAAGTCCGTTCCCACGAGATGGCTCTGTATCAGACCCGTCCGTTCCTCGAGAAGCATTGCCCGGGGGCGACTCTGACCAAGACGTCCAGCACGGTGGCCGGCGTGCAGGAGATCACGTCGGGCCAGCTGAAAGGCGTTGGCGCCGTGGCGTCCCGGCTGGCCGCCAAGGAATACGGGCTGGAGATCCTGGCCGGGGAGATTGAGTCCAACAAGGAAAACATGACCCGGTTTTTCGTGATCGACCGGTATTATCGGCCCGAGAAGACGGACAAGGCGTCCTGGTGCTTCACGCTGCCGCACAAGGCCGGCGCCCTGGCCCAGATCCTGACCATCCTGTCTTTCTATGAGATGAACCTGACCCGCATCCAGTCCTTGCCCATCCCGGGATGTCCGTGGGAGTATTTCTTTTATGCCGACATCCGTTTCGAGGATTCCGTCCGCTATCGGCAGGCGCTGTCCGCGGTCCGGCCCCTCCTGGCCGACCTGGATGTCATGGGCATATACAAGGGTAGTTTTTGAGTTTCCTAAAATTGTCAAGATATGAGCGAATCAAGAGTGTCCAAAAGAATGACTCGTTTGTCCCCATCCATGACTTTTGCCATGAATCAAATGAGCAATGACTTGAAGGCAAAGGGGATCGACATCGTGAACATGACCCTGGGGGAGCCCGACTTCAACACCCCGGAGAATGTCAAAGCGGCCGCCTGCACCGCGTTGGAGGAGAATTACACGCACTATACTCCCGTGGGCGGCAGCCTCTCCCTGCGGGAGGCGATCAGCGACAAGCTGAAGAAGGAGAACGGCCTGACTTTCAGCCCGGCGGATATCCTGGTGTCCAACGGTGCCAAGCAGAGCCTGTGCAACGTGGTCATGGCCCTCATCGATGAAGGTGACGAGGTGATCATCCCGGCGCCTTACTGGGTGAGCTATCCGCAGATGGTGCTCCTCGCGGGCGGAAAACCGGTTTATGTCGATACCGGCATCGAGCAGGGCTTCAAGATGACGCCCGAGCAGCTCGAAAAGGCGATCACGCCGAAGACAAAGATGCTCATCCTCTGCTCTCCCAGCAACCCTACGGGTGCCGTATATTCGAAGGAAGAGCTCAAGGCCCTGGCCGATGTGGTCCTCCGCCACGAGGATCTGGTGGTCGTGTCCGACGAGATCTATGAACACCTGAACTATGTGGGTGCCCATGCCTCCATCGCATCCTTCGAAGGGATGCGGGAGCGCACGGTCATCATCAACGGTGTCTCCAAGGCTTACGCCATGACCGGATGGCGCATCGGCTTTCTGGCCGCCCCGAAATGGATCGTCTCCGCTTGCAGCATGCTGCAGGGACAGTATACCAGCGGCCCTTGCTCCGTCAGCCAGAAAGCGGCGGAAGAGGCGTGGCGCGGCCCTCAGGCATGTGTCGAGGATATGCGTCAGGCCTTTGAGCGCAGAAGGAACCTGCTGGTAAGCCTGTTGCGCGAAATCCCCGGACTGGAAGTGAACGTCCCGGACGGTGCCTTCTACCTTTTCCCGAAATGTTCTTCCTTCTTTGGGAAGACGGATGGGGAGAAAGTGATCAAGACGTCCACCGACCTGGCTATGTTCCTCCTCGAGCGGGGACACGTGGCCGTCGTGGGTGGCGACGCCTTTGGCGCTCCGGATTATTTCCGCCTGTCCTACGCTACCTCTGAAGATAAGATCAAGGAAGCCGCGAAGCGGATGGCTGGGGCTCTGGCGCTTCTGAAGTAAAACAAAATGGACAAGAAGAAGACAATCGGATTTGTGGGCCTGGGCCTGATCGGCGGGTCCATGGCCGTGGACCTGCGCGCCCGCGGCTATGCCTCCGGTATCATCGGCACGGACAAGAATCCCCTCAACGCGGATGCGGCCTGCCGGCTGGGACTTGTGGACCGGGTGGTTTCCCTGGAGGAATGTGTCGATGACAGCGACATCATCGTGGTCTCTGTGCCTGTCAGTGCGGCGGCCGGAATCATCCAGACGGTGCTGGACCGGTTCCGGGACAAGGGCTATGAGGACAAGATCGTCATGGATGTCTGTTCCACCAAATCCCAGATTGCCGAACGGCTCAAGTATCATCCGTGCCGCAAGCGCTATGTCGCGTCCCACCCGATGGCGGGAACCGAGCATTCTGGCCCCTGGGCGGCCATGCCGGGCCTTTTTGACGGACGCGCCTGCATCATCGCCGACCAGGATGAATCGGATCGTGCGGCTGTGCGGAAGGTGGAGGAACTTTACCGGACGCTGAACATGCGGATCGTGTATATGACGTCGGATTCCCACGATGTCCATACCGCCTATGTCTCGCACCTCTCGCACGTATCCTCCTTCGCCCTGGCCTTGACGGTCCTGGACAAGGAGCGCGACGAGAAGCACATCTTCGACCTGGCTTCCGGCGGCTTCTCTTCGACCGTCCGTCTGGCGAAGTCCAACGCGGATATGTGGGTGCCGATTTTCACCCAGAACCGCGACAACCTCCTGCTTGTGATGGACACTTACATTGAGAAGATGAAGGAGTTCCGGAAGGCGTTGGAAGATTTTGACGAAGGGAAGGTCCGGGCGCTGATCGATGAGGCGAACCGGATTAAAAAGATAATCAGATAGATTCCGGGTCAAGCCCGGAATGACGAAGAAAACAGACCGGAAGGAAGAAGTAAATGGAAAGGAAACTCGATATCATCCCCGTCACCGAATGGGGATTCTTCACGCTCCCGCGGCCGATGGTGATCGCGGGTCCCTGCAGCGCGGAAAGCGAGGAGCAGGTTTTGGAAACGGCACGCGGACTCGCCGCCTGGGGCATCCACATGTTCCGGGCGGGCATCTGGAAGCCCCGTACGCATCCGGGCTGCTTCGAGGGCGTGGGCGTAACCGGCCTGAAGTGGCTGAAGAAGGTGAAGGAAGAGACCGGAATGAAGGTCTGCACCGAGGTGGCGAACGAGAAGCACGTCTATGAGTGCCTCAAGTACGGAGTCGACCTCCTGTGGATCGGCGCCCGCACCTCCGCGAACCCGTTCCTGATGCAGGAAATCGCCGATGCCCTCCAGGACACCGACGTCCCCGTGCTGGTGAAGAACCCGATCAATCCGGACCTGGACCTCTGGATCGGCGCGCTGGAGCGGCTGAACCGCGCCGGCATCAAGAAACTCGGCGTCATCCACCGCGGCTTCTCCACGACCAACAGCAAGCCGTACCGGAACGCTCCGGGCTGGAAGATCGCCATTGAACTGCGCGCCATGTTCCCTAACCTCCCTTTCTTTGCCGATCCTTCCCACATGGGCGGAAGCACGCTATACCTGAAGGAACTGTCACAGCGGGCCATGGACCTGGGCCTGGAAGGCCTGATGATCGAGTCGCACTGCAACCCGGCCGTCGCCCTGTCCGACGCGAAGCAGCAGCTTACCCCGCCGGAACTCCGCAATCTCATCGAGAGCCTGGTCATCCGTGAGAAGGATTCCGTGGACAAGGATTACCGCGAGGGAATCGAGCAGCTCCGTACGCAGATCGACTACATCGACGAAGACATCATCCAGGAGTTCGGCGCCCGTATGGACGTGAGCCGGAAGATCGGCGCCTACAAGCGCGACCACAACGTGGCCATCCTCCAGATGTCCCGCTGGGACGAGGTGATGGAAGGGATGAAAGAAAAAGCCCGTATGCACGGGCTCTCAGAGAAGTTCATCGAGGCGGTGTTCAACGCCGTCCATGACGAATCCGTCAGGATTCAGAACGAAGTCCTCTCAGGCGGTCCTCAAGCATAGTCTCAAAGATCTCCTTCTCCTGCGGAGTCAGGAACTGGATATTGATAGGTACCTGGAACAGGCGTTGGCGCAGGTTTTCAGGTACTTTTTTCGTATCCACGATGCGCTGCGCGTCCTTCTCGGTGGTGGCGACGCAGGCGGTGGGGAACTCCTTGACGGCGGCGGCGACTTTCTGGATGTCGGCCGTGGAATACTTGTGGTGGTCCGGGAAGCTGAAACGCTTGACTTCCTTGTAACTGTCTGACAGATAAGCCCGCAGCGGCATGTCCTTGGCGATGCCGGTGAACAGGATGAGGCGGTGCGCGTAGGTGAAGCGGCTGTCGGCCTCGTCGGGATAGACCGGCACCATGGGCTCATAGCCGATGGTGGTGAACAGGACCGTCTGCTCCTTTTCCTTCCCGCGGCGGAGTTTCCGCGAGCCGGTGCAGGTGGCGGTGCTGAAGTTATCGACACCGAGCTGTTTCGCCCATTTCCCCTTCTCCCATTCGTCCAGGTAGGTCGGGCACTTGGTGACGATGAGGATGTCGGCGTCCTTCAGGCGGGAGGGGAGGTCGCGGAGGCGGCCCCAGGGCATCAGCTTGTCCTTGTGGATGGGACGGTTGTAGTCGATGAGGATGATGTTGAGGTCCGCCTTGAGCCGGCGGTACTGGAAGGCGTCGTCCAGGACGATGAGATCGGCCTTCGGAATGGCCTTGTCCAGGCACTTGCGGGCCTTCTTGGAGGTCTGGAGCTCTTCGGGGTGGGTGAGGAAATGGCATCCCTCCACCCGGTCCTTGTCCACAGCGACCGTCACGGCGGGGAACTTCTTCGCCATCTGCAGCGGCTCGTCGCCGAACTGCAGGGCCGTTCCGTCGCGGCCCACCTTCTGGAATCCCTTGGATTTACGCTTGTAGCCGCGGGAGAGGACGGCGATGTCGGAGTACGCCCAGTCGTCGCTCTTCAGCAGCCATCGGAGAATCATTTCCGTGTGCGGGGTCTTGCCCGTGCCGCCCACGGTGATATTGCCCACACACAGGGTGGGGACGTCGGCTTTGTAGGATTTTTTCCAACCTTTATCGAACAGGAAGTGCCTGACGCCCAGGATAAGACGATAGATCATACGCTACATCGAGAGGACGTTCAGGACCGTGATGAGTTCCTGGTTGATGGGTTTGTTCATCTTGACGGCGCGGGCGATGGGGACGTACACGATCTCGTCGTTCTTGATGCCGATCATGATGTTCCGCTGTCCTTCCAGCAGGGCCTCGATGGCCGCATAACCCATGCGGGACGCGAGGATGCGGTCGTAGGCCGTCGGGGTGCCGCCCCGCTGCAGGTGGCCGAGGATGGTCACGCGGGCGTCGAACTGGGGATATTCTTTCTTGATACGGTCTGCATAGTAGAAGGCCCCGCCGACGCCGTCCTTCTGCGCCTCGGACACGAGGACGATGGCGCTGTTCTTGGACTTGCGCTTGCCCCGCTCGATGAAATCGGCGAGCTGGTCCACGTCCGTGGCGCTTTCCGGGATGATCGCGGCCTCGGCGCCGGAGGCGATGGCGCTGTTCTGCGCGAGGAAGCCGGCGTCGCGGCCCATCACCTCGATGAAGAAGATGCGGTCGTGGGAGTTCGCGGTGTCGCGGATCTTATCGACACACTCGACGATTGTGTTGAGGGCGGAGTCATACCCGATGGTGGCGTCCGTCCCGTACAGGTCGTTGTCGATGGTGCCGGGAAGGCCGATGATGGGGATATCGTATTCCCGCGCGAACTGCTGCGCGCCGGTGAGGGAGCCGTTTCCGCCGATGACCACAAGGGCGTCGATGCCCATTTCCACCATGTTCTCATAGGCCTTCTTCCGGCCTTCCGGGGTCATGAACTCCTGGCTCCGGGCGGTCTTGAGGATGGTGCCGCCGCGCTGGATGGTGTTGGACACGGAGGACGAGGTGAACTTCAGGAACTCCTTCTCGATGAGGCCCTGATAGCCGCGGACGATGCCGATGACATTGATATTGTTGAAGCGGGCCGCGCGCGTGACGGCGCGGATGGCGGCATTCATTCCGGGGGCATCGCCGCCGGACGTGAGGATGCCGATGGTCTGGATATGTCTCTCCATAGAACGGTTAGGTTTTCTAACCTGCAAATATAAGAAAAAAGCGTCAAATTCCGTACGCCGATTCGGCCTCCGGCGCCTCATCTCCCCACCTTTCGGCGACGTAGTCGAGGGTGCGCAGGATTTCGTCCGGATCCTTGGACGTGACGAGCTTGATGCGGGTCTCCTTGAAGCCGGGAAGGCCCTTGAAATAGCAGGAGAGATGGCGACGCATCTCGAAGATGCCGGTGATGGGCCCCTTGAGGTCCAGCGACAGGCCGAAGTGGCGCTTGGCGAGGGCCACGCGGTCGCGGACGCTCATCGGCGGGAGCTCCTCGCCGGTGTCCAGCAGGTGCCGGATTTCCGTGAAGATCCACGGGTGGCCGAAGCTGGCGCGTCCCACCATGATGCCATCGACACCGTACCGGTCGAACATCTCCTTCGCGCGCAACGCGGAATTAATGTCGCCGTTGCCGATGATGGGGATGTGCATCCGGGGGTTGTTCTTGACCTCGCCGATGAGGGTCCAGTCGGCTTCGCCCTTGTACATCTGGCAGCGGGTGCGGCCGTGGATGGTGAGGGCCTGGACGCCGACGTCCTGCAGGCGCTCGGCCAAATCGACAATGATCTTGGAGCTGTCGTCCCAGCCCAGGCGGGTTTTCACCGTGACGGGCTTCGAGACGGCCTTGACGACGGCCTCGGTGATGGCGACGAGCTTGTCCGGTTCCCGCATCATCCCGCTGCCGGCGCCCCGGCCCGCGATCTTGGACACCGGGCAACCCCAGTTTATGTCGATGGTGTCGGCTCCGTGCCCGCCGGCGAGTTCCGCGGCGTGGTCCGCCATCCGGGCGGCGTCCACCATCGACTCGGGCAGATGGCCGTAGATCTGGATGGCGACGGGGGATTCCTCCTCGAGGGTGCGCATTTTGGCGATGGCCTTCGAGGCGTCCCGGACGAGACCGTCCGAGGGAACGAACTCGGTCGTGACCATCGCGGCGCCCGCTTCGCGGCACAGGATACGGAAGGACGCGTCCGTCACATCCTCCATCGGCGCGAGCACCACCGGGCGCTCTCCCAGGTCTATGTTTCCGATTTTCACGGTGCAAAGATACGATAATTTGGTTATTTGCCGAATAATTGCTACCTTTGCGGTCCCCAAAAAGTGTGGGGAACGCAGTAATTTATTGTTAAACCATTAACTATCAAGACAGTGGACACACTTAGCTACAAGACAGTTTCCCTGAACAAGGCGACTGTGAACAAGGAGTGGCTCGTCATTGATGCAACCGATCTCATCCTCGGTCGCCTGGCTTCCCGCGTGGCCCTCGTGCTCCGCGGCAAGAACAAGCCCGGCTTCACCCCGCATGTGGATTGTGGTGACAATGTCATCATCGTCAACGCCGACAAGATCCGTCTGACCGGCAAGAAGATGACCGACCGCGTCTATGTCCGTTACACCGGTTACCCGGGCGGCCAGCGCTTCACCACCCCCAAGGAGATCCTCGCGTCCAGACCCGCCGAACTCATCCGGCGTTCCGTCCGCGGAATGCTTCCGAAGACCCGTCTTGGTGACAAGCTCATCAACAACCTGTACGTTTACGCAGGTCCCGAGCACCCGCACCAGGCGCAGAATCCCAAATCCATCAAGTTAAACGAAATCTAAACAGAGCACATGGAACAGAAACCCGCCCTTGGAAGACGTAAATCAGCCGTCGCTCGTGTTTATGTTGTCGCCGGTACCGGTAACATCGTTATCAATGGCCGCGAGCTGAACGATTACTTCAAGGAGGAGACCCTCCAGTACATCGTGAACCAGCCCTTCGAGGTCACCGGAACAACTGGTCAGTTTGACGTTAAGGTCACGCTCGTGGGCGGTGGTACCAAAGGACAGGCCGAGGCCGTCCGTCTGGGTATCTCCCGCGCCCTCTGCGAGGTCGACAAGGAGGCCTACCGCGCTTCCCTGAAGGCCGCCGGCTTCCTCACCCGCGATGCCCGTGAGGTCGAGCGTAAGAAGCCTGGTCAGCCTGGCGCACGCCGTCGCTTCCAGTTCAGCAAGCGTTAATCGCCCCGACTGGTTTACACTTTGCACAGTCCGGTCGCCCAAATCCTGCGACCCCGGTGAGGATGAGAATCTTCCCGAGCTACAAGAAGGATTGCCGAGACTGCGGAAAAATTGCGGAGACCGCCCTGAAAAGGAACGCTACTCCGGATTGAAGAAAGAGAAAAACAAAAAAGAATTATTTAGACTATTATGTCCAGAACTAATTTCCAGGAACTCCTTGATGCAGGTGCACACTTCGGCCATCTCGCCCGCAAGTGGAACCCTAAAATGGCTCCGTACATCTTCGACCAGAAGAACGGAATCCACATCATTGACCTGCACAAGAGCGTCGTGAAGATCGACGAGGCAGCGGAAGTGCTCAAGGAAATGGCCCGCAGCGGCCGTAAAGTCCTCTTCGTTGCCACCAAGAAACAGGCTAAGGATGTCGTCGCCGAGAAGGCTGCCGCCGTCAACATGCCGTTCGTGACCGAGCGCTGGCCGGGTGGAATGCTTACCAATTTCCCGACCATCCGCAAGGCCGTCAAGAAAATGAACACCATCGACAAGATGAAGGAAGATGGTACGTTCGAGAAACTCGCCAAGAGAGAGCGTCTCCAGGTGGAGCGTCAGCGCACCAAGCTCGAGAAGAACCTCGGCTCCATCCGCGACATGAGCCGTCTCCCCTCCGCCCTGTTCGTCGTTGATGTCCAGAAGGAAGCCAATGCCGTCAAGGAGGCCAACCGCCTGAACATCCCGGTCATCGCTATGGTTGACACTTGCTGCGATCCCACTCCGATTGATTATGTGATCCCGGCCAACGACGATGCCACGAAGTCCATCGCCCTCATCATGGAGGTGCTCTGCGCCGCCATCCAGGAGGGTCTCGAGGAGCGTAAGGTCGAGAAGGAGAAAGAGGCTGCCGACCAGCCCGCCGCCGTCGAGGAGAATGCCGCTCCCGCCAAGAAGCTTCGCCCGCGCCGCGCCGCGAAGGTCGAGGTTGCCGAGGAAGCTCCCGCCCAGGCCGAGTAATAACTTTTTAAAGAACAAACAACAACTATGGCTGATATCTCTTTAGCTGACATCAAGAAGCTGCGCGACATGACCAGCGCCGGCATGATGGATTGCAAGAAGGCCCTCACCGAGGCCGAAGGCGACTTCAAGCGTGCCGTGGAAATCCTCCGCGAGAAGGGTAAGTCCACCCTCGCCAAGCGCGGTGACAACGAAACCACCCAGGGTGCCGTCCTTTCCCGCATCAACGGCGGCAAGGCCATCCTCGTCTGCCTCGGTTGCGAGACCGACTTCGTGGCCGCCACTCCGGATTTCAAGGCCCTCGCCGCTTCCATCGCGGATGCCGCCATCGCCGAGTTCCCGGCTGACCTGGCCGCCCTTAAGGCTGTCAAGACCGCTACCGGTTACACCCTCGACGAGGACATCACCAACCAGGCCGGTAAGACCGGTGAGAAGCACATTCTCGCTTACTATGCCGGTATCGAGGCTCCGTTCGTGTCCGAGTACGTGCACTTCAACGGCAAGCTCGGCGCCATCGTGGCCTTCAACAAGGAGGTTCCCGCCGAGATCGCCCGCGGTATCGCGATGCAGGTCGCTTCCATGAACCCGGTCGCTGTCGACGAGGCTTCCGTGCCCGCCGAGGTGCTCGAGTCCGAGAAGACCGTCGCCATCCAGAAGACCAAGGACGAGCAGGTCCAGAAGGCCATTGACGCCGCCCTCAAGAAGGTCGGTATCAATCCCGCCCACGTGGACAGCGAGGATCACATCGAGTCCAACACCGCCAAGGGTTGGCTGACTCCTGAGCAGGCCGCCCAGGCCCGCGAGATCATCGCCAAGGTCGGTGCCGAGAAGGCCGCCAACCTCCCTGCCCAGATGATCGAGAACATCGCCAAGGGCCGTATCGCCAAGTTCCTGAAGGAGAACACCCTCGAGGAACAGGAGTACCAGCTCAGCGATAACAAGGAGACCGTCAAGGCCGCCCTCGCCGCTATCGACAAGGACGCCAAGGTCCTTTGCTTCAAGCGCTTCTCCCTGGCTGACTAAGAAGTTATCCAATAATGAAAAATCCGGCTCTTTCGAGTCGGATTTTTTTGTGTCTTTGCGGGGCGTCCTATTCCGCCAGACAGTCGTCCATCAGCTTCTTCAGCCCGGGCTTGTCCAGGTGCTGGCCGATGAAGACGATCTTCTGCATGCGGTCGCCGTAGACCGGATCCCAGTCGCGGCGGAGGACCGGGTCGCGCTCGAGGCGCTCCTGGAGCTCTTCCTCCTCCATCGTGGCATACCAGAGGCCCGCGTCGCGGACGCTCTTCTGGCGGCCGGCCTGCTCGAAGAGGTAGCACTTGTCCGTGTCGTCGGAGAAGTAGCAGAGGCCCTTCGCGCGGATGATGTTCTGGGGCCATTTCCGGGCGACCATGAAGTCGAACTTATTGAGGTCCAGGGCCGGACGGGCGCTGTACACGTAAGTGTCGATGCCATATTCCAGGGCTTCGCCCTCGGCTTCTTCCTCCTCGTCCTCACCCTCGATAGCGGCAATCCAGGCGGCGGAAGTGGCCACCCGGTCGAAGTCGAACATGCCGGTGTAGATGATCTCGTCCAGGTCGATGTCACCGTAGTTGCACTCGAGGATGCGGGCCTCGGGGTTGATGGTGGAGATGATGCCGCGCAGCTTGCCCAGCTCCTCGGGCGTGACCTCGGCGGCCTTGTTCAGCAGCACGATGTTGCAGAACTCGACCTGCTCGATGACCAGGCGCTCGAGGTCGTCGTCCTCGATATCCTCCTTCTGGAGCGCGCTTCCGCTTTCGAACTCGTCCTTCATGCGGAGGGCGTCCACCACGGTCACGATGCAGTCCAGGTAAGGAAGGGCCTCATGGACATACTGCGGTCCGAACATCGGCAATGTGCTGATGGTCTGGGCGATGGGAGCGGGCTCGCAGATGCCGCTCGCCTCGATGACGATATAGTCGAACTTGCGCATCGCGGAAATCTCCGAAAGCTGCGCCACGAGGTCCATCTTCAGGGTGCAGCAGATGCACCCGTTCTGCAGGGCCACGAGACTGTCGTCCGTCTGTCCGACGATGCCGCCCTTCTCGATGAGGTCCGCGTCGATGTTCACCTCGCCGATGTCATTGACAATGACGGCGAACTTGATCCCTTTCTTATTGGAAAGGATCCGGTTCAGGAGCGTGGTCTTTCCGCTCCCGAGATATCCGGTGACCAGCAGCACCGGGATCTGTTTCTGTTCCAATTCAATAGTCATAGTTCATGGAATATTTAGGGGCTGCAAATTTACAAAACCTGCGGGTTTTGTCCAAGTCTTACAGGCTCAGGCTGTGGTCGATGCAAGCAGGGTATTCCTCGGGGTAGTGGGTGACCATGACGAGGGTTTTGCCGGGGGCTCCGCAGAAGCGGTCTAGGAGGGACTTGACATAGCGGCGGTTCGGCTCATCGAGGCCTTGCAGGGGTTCGTCCAGAATGTACAGCGGCGGATCCTTGACAAAGGCGCGGGCCACCAGGCACAGCCGCTGCTGCCCGCTGGAAAGCCGCAGGAAGCGCTTTTCGGCGAGGTCGCCGATGCCGAATACCTCCATCCAGCGGCGGGCGGAGGCGCGCTGCTCCTCCGTGGGATGCCGATAGAGGCCCTCCGTGTCGAAGTGGCCGCTTGTGACGATGTCCAGGGCGGGCGCATCGACCTGGAAAGCCCGGTGCAGTTCCGGACTCACGAAGCCGATGTTGCGCTTGATGTCCCAGATGGACTCGCCGCTGCCGCGGGGACGGCCGAACAGCTCGATGTCATGGGCATAAGCCTGGGGATTGTTGGCGTTGATGAGACTCAGGAGCGTGCTCTTGCCGCTGCCGTTGGCACCCGTAAGCGCCCAGTGCTCGCCCTCGCGCACCGTCCAGTCCAGGGAGTCCAGGATCACGCGTTCGCCGAAACGGATGGTCACGTTCCGCATGCGGATGACGGCCGGGGGCAGGGTGGTGTCCAGGAACGCTTCCCGGGCAACCTTCTCTCCCGCGACGCCGTCCTTGACGGGAATGACATGGGTGATGAAAGGCGGGATCTCCGCCGTCCGCGACAGAACGAGCAGGAAAGTGGTCGATGTGGAAAGTTCGGTCAGATGCCGGGTGAGAAGCGCCCTGTTGGCCGGATCCAGGCCGATATAGGGATTGTCGATGACTACGACCTCCGGATTTCCCTCCAAGGCGCGCGCGAGCTGGTATTTCCGCAGTTCTCCGGAGGAGAATGTCACCAGCGGCCTGCCGTCGACGGTCGGGGGATCCCAGTCCAGGGTGAAAAGGTTCCAACGCTGCTGCATGAAGAAGTTGCGGTCGCCGTAGCTGCCGTAGGAATCGCGGAAGGTGATGTGTTTGGCATTGCGGCTTCCGGCGAAGGTGGCGGCCAGGCGGCTCTTCCCGGAGTCGTTGTCCCCCACGAGGGCGACCTGTTCACCGGGGCGGATCTCGAAGTCAGTCATTCAAAATTAGGATTTTCCGCTACGAAGATACGAATAAAAAACGGGAACCGTATATAAAGAATGTTGCCGCGTGCATCCCTGCAAGCGGCAACCGCAATTCTAACCTAAAACTTAACCTATGAAAAAACTATTCGTCTTTTTCTATTGCGAAAACTGTGCCAAAGGCTAAATTTTAGTGAAAAAATATAGGATTTTTTTACCTTTTGCGATGTTTTAGCTTCCTTCCGCGTAAAACGGACGAATCGACCTGCTCCTGGACCTCCAAAATGATCTCGGCTTCCTTCTCTTCCGGAGTCCGTTCATCCTTGACTTCCTCTTCCGGTTCGGGCAGGATTTCTCCCTCTTCCAGGGCGCGCTGCTCCTCTTCGAGGGCGCGGCGGTTCATCTGGGCGTTGGGCCGGACACGGAGGATCTTGACAGGCCGGACGGGCCGGTCGTAACGGTCGGTCTCGAGACGGGCGATGCGCTCGACGACGTTGAAGCCTCCGACGACCTCGCCGAAGACGGTGTACTCTCCGTCCAGGTGCTTGCAATTCTCGGGATTCACGACGATATAGAACTGGGAGCCGGACGATTCCTTCAGCGGGTTCGCCAGGTCGCTGCGACGGGCGGCCGCCAGCGCGCCCTTCTTGTGGGTGTGCTCCGGGAGGATTTCCGCATCGACATTATAGCCGGGACCGCCATAGCCCCATTCCGCGATACGGCTGGTATCCCGGGTGTACGGGTCGCCGCCCTGGATCACGAATCCGGGGACCACGCGGTGGAACAGGACGCCGTCATAGAAGTGCGTCACGGCCAGGCGCGCGAAGTTGTTCTTGTGCTTGGGCGTGTCCTTGTATAGCTTGACGCGGATGGTGCCCTGAGAGGTCTGGATGTCGAAGATAGGTTCCTGCGGCAGGGAACTCAATTTGCTGAGTTCGGCCAGGGAATCGCCCGGCGCCGACGCGGGTTTCCCCGGCGCGGCGGTGGCCAACGAGTCTTCCTGGGCGCCGTCGGCACCCTTCTGCCCCCGCCTGCCGCCGCAGGAAACGGCCAGCAGGACCAGGATGGCAAGCGTGAGATAGCGTTTCATCCTATTCAGACTTTTGTTCTTCCAGGTAAGCGGCGAGCTCCTCCGGCGTGCGGGCAGGCTGCTCCTGTCCCGGCAGGCCGATGATGCCGCGCACGTGCTTCGCGTAGGTATAGCCCATCACGTCCAGCATCTTGAAGGTGTGGTCCAGGGAGGTGTCGAAGCGGGTGTAGTCCTTGCGGTCGGCGTTGCACCACTGGACCTCGGAGAGGGCGCACATGCGCGGAAGCAGCATGTACTCCAGAAATTCTTCCGTGCCGATGTACTCGGTCCACAGGTTCGCCTGGACGCCGAGGATGTGGTCCTCCGTCCCCGGGGTCATGCCCTCGTAGGGCTCGTAGGAATAGACCTTCTCCACCGGGAGGTAACCGCCGATGCAGAGGGGCTCTTTGTCGAGTTCCCGGCTCTGGTAGTGGTCGATGTACATATAGCTGTTCGGCGTCATCACCACGTCGAAGCCCAGTTCCGCGGCCCGTTCTCCGCCCCGGGTGCCTCTCCAGGACATCACGGTGGCGCCGGGGGCGAGAGTGCCCTCCAGGATCTCGTCCCAGCCGATGATCTTCCGGCCGTGGTCGTTCAGGAACTTCTGGATGCGAGCGGTCACGTAGCACTGCATCTCCTCCTCGGCGGTGAAGTTGTCATGGGCCTTGAGTCCCAGCGCCTTGATGCGGGCCTGGCACAGCGGGCATTCCCGCCACCGGTCCTTCGGGCACTCGTCGCCGCCGATGTGGATGTACTCGGACGGGAAGATGTCCATGACCTCGGTCAGGACGTCCTCCAGGAAGGTGAAGGTTTCCTCCTTGCCCACGCACAGGACGTCACGGGCGACGCCCCAGCGGGTCCAGACCTCATACGGGCCGCCGGTGCAGCCCAGTTCCGGATAGGCGGTAAGGGCCGCGACCATGTGGCCGGGAAGATCGACCTCGGGGATGACGATGATGTTGTGCTCGGCCGCGTAGGCGACGATCTCGCGCATCTCATCCTGGGTGTAGAAACCGCCGTATCGGATGCCGTCGTTGGATTCGAAGTCCTTGCCGATGCAGGTGCCGTTACGCCAGGCGCCGACCTCGGTGAGCTTCGGATATTTCTTGATCTCGATGCGCCAGCCCTGGTCCTCGGTCAGGTGCCAGTGGAGCCGGTTGATCTTGTAAGCGGCGGCGATGTCGATATAGCGCTTGGTCTCCTCGACCGTCCAGAAATGGCGGCAGGCGTCCAGGTGGATGCCGCGGTAGTCGAAGCGCGGGGCGTCCAGGATGGTCACGCAGGGGAGGAGCCAGGCGGCCTTGGCCTTCTGGTTTCCGTACACCTCCGCCGGGAGCATCTGCTTCAGCGTCTGGATGGCGTAGAAGAAGCCGCCGAAGGCCGACGCTTCCACATCGACACCATCGGTCTTGACCTGCAGGAAATACTCTTCCGCGCCCATGTTCGGGTTCAGGCCGAAACGGATCGTGCCGGCGCTCTTGCCGGTCATCGGCTTTCCGGTGACGGTCTTCAGCGTCTCGGTGAAGGCGTCGATGGCTTTCGCGGTCTGGGCGTCCACATTCTCGTCGTAGGTGACCAGGGCGCCGGCGACGTTGAAGGAGCCCTCGGAGAGGGTCACGTCGTTGGGCATCGGGATCACGCTGAAGGGCTGCGGCTGCTTATTCTCGCTGCAGGAAAGGGCGAGGACGATGGTCAGGAGGGTAAAGAAGGTTTTTCTCATATCAATTGGTTGTAATCATACAAAGATAATCAATATATCAATAGTCCGAGCACGGCCGCGGCCACAATGACGTAGATGGGATTGACTTTTCCCCAGTACGAGGCGGCGAAGGCGGCGCCCAGCAGGCACCAGCTCTTCCAGTCGGGGAAGTTTTCCCGGACGATGGTGAAAACGGGCGAACCCTGGATCCAGGTAGTATCGACTATGAGGATTACCGCGGCGGCGCCGATGAGACCCACCACCGTCGGCCGGAGCCAGCTCATCACCCCCTCGAACAGGACGCTGGACTTGAACTGGGTGTAGAACCGGACGATCAGGAGCACCAGGATGAAGGAGGGGATCACAAGGGCGAGGGTGGCCGTCGCCGAACCCGCGATACCCAGGAAATGGCTGCCAGTGGCCTGGAACAGAACGTCATAGCCCACGTAGGTGGCGGTGTTTATGCCGATGGGACCGGGCGTCATCTGTGAGATGGCGACGATGTCGGTGAAGGTGCTCTCGGAGATCCAGTGATGGGCCGTGACCACCTCGCCCTGGATGAGGGACAGCATCGCATAGCCTCCGCCGATGGTGAAGGCCCCGATCAGGAAGAAGTTCCAGAACAGTTCCAGGAAGAGGGTCAGCGTGTCCATTTCTCTTTAATATAGGTATAGCCGAAAGCGGCCACGATGACACAAAGGAGGATATAGATGGGGGAGACGTCCAGGAACGCCACAAGGACGAGGGCCGCGATGGCGAGGGCCCATGCCCACCAGGCCTTGCAGCACTTCTGGGCCATCTTGACCATGGGCACTGCAATCAGGGCGATGACCGCAGGCCGGATGCCCTTGAATGCTTTAATCACCCACGGGTTGTCCTTGAAGGACGTGAAAATCATCGCGATAGCGAGGATGATGAAGAAGGAGGGGGTGATGGACCCGAGCGTCGCGGCGATGCTGCCCTTGACGCCCCGGAGCCGGTATCCGGCGAAAATGGAAATGTTCACGGCCATCACGCCCGGCGCCGACTGGGACAGGGCCACGATGTCGGGGAGCTCCTCGTCAGAAATCCATCCCCGGCTGGACATCTCCTCCTGGATAATCGGAATCATGGCGTACCCGCCGCCGATGGTGAACGCCCCGATTTTGGCGAACACGGCGAAGATTTGCCACAAAGAGACCGGTTTCTTTTCCATAGTGTCTACAAAGTTACAATTTTCTTCAAAAAAATTTTGCGGGTTTGGAAAAAGTTTCTACCTTTGCAGTCCCGTTTAACGCAAACGGGATTTTTTAGGCTCTTTGACAATACTGAAAGACTAAAAGTACAAGCAAGTACCGAGATATTGTAACAGATATCAACTTTAAACGAGCGTCAGTTTCTTAAGAGAAACAGTGCCAAGGACAAGCTAAGAATTATAAGATTATACAATGAAGAGTTTGATCCTGGCTCAGGATGAACG
>JAFYTP010000042.1 GCA_017558775.1 Bacteroidales bacterium
AGAATAAATAACCTGTTACGACAAAACGAAAAAAGCCAGGCTTGTGAGCCTGGCTTTTTCTTGTGTCTGGATGACTGGACTTGAACCAGCGACCTCCTGGTCCCTAACCAGGTGCGCTACCAACTGCGCTACATCCAGAGGTCCTTTTTTCAAAGGGACTGCAAATATCGGTATTCTATTCCGAAAAAACAAGAGGAAGATGACTTATTTTTCGGAGGAAGGCGTCGTCAGGGTTTCTTGGCGGGCTTTGAGGGCCGACTTGAGGGCGGAGGAGGCGCGCATGCGGCGGATGGGGCCGTTCACAACGGCGAAGGTGTTCATGTCCTCTTTCAGTTCATCGGGGGTGAAGCTGGGGTAAAGGCGAACCAGTTCGGTCGCAAAGAGATCCAGGCGGTCGCCGACGTCCAGCGGATAGTCGTCCCCGAAGAAGCGCTCGGACCAGCGGAAGAAAGCGAGGCGGGAACGAACTTCCTTTTCGACCACCGCGGGATCCGTGGACGGGACGGGGGTGGTGAAGCCGACGCGCTCCCAGCGGACGGTGCGGACGCCAGACTTCTTCGCGGCGGACAGGATGATGGCCAGGCCCATGCCGGCGGCTTCGAAATCGGTCTCGAAGGCCTCCCGGAGGGGTTTCGCGCGGAAGACGAAGGAAGAGAGCGGAGCCTCGTCCTTATCGACAAAAACGCGCGTGAAGACGCGTTCGGGACGGGTTTTCAGCCCCCATTTCCGGTTCGGGTCCGCGAGGTTCCAGCGGAAGACGTCGTAGTCGGAGTGCTTGTCGATGCACCGCTTCATCCGTTTGACGCTGGTGGCGTTCAGGTCGATGCCGGGGGTCAGGAAGCACACCCACTCCGCGGCGGGAGCGGCGTCCAGGCAACATTTCCAGAGGGGTTGTCCGGCCGGGTCGATGGTTTCGGCGGTCACCGGGAACTGGTGTTCGAAGTCCGCGGCGAGGGCCCGGACGGCCTCGGAACCGGCCAGGTCCACGATCACGGCGCGGAAGCCGTGGTCCTTCTGGAAAGACAGCATGGAAAGGGTCCGGTGGAGGGAATCCACGTCACGCGCGGGGAGGAGGAAGACGATCTCAGCCATAACAGAAAAGGTTAGTGTCCTTGCAAAGATAGCGAAATTGCGTTAAATTTGTAAGTTAAATTTAACGCGCTTCCCCATGCACGACTTTTTCAAGATGATGCGGCAGTACGCCT
This sequence comes from Bacteroidales bacterium, assembly GCA_017558775.1. GTDB lineage: Bacteria > Bacteroidota > Bacteroidia > Bacteroidales > UBA932 > Cryptobacteroides. Next base: position 1,206 of record JAFYTP010000042.1, read on the forward strand.
CCCCGTACAAGGGTTACCTGGCCGGGGCGGTGGTCCTGAACATGCTGTCCGCCATCTTCAACATTTTCTCCTTCGCCGTGATCATCCCCCTGCTGAACATCCTGTTCAAGGTGGACACGGTGGAGTACGCTTTCATTCCCTGGGGCACGGAAGGGATGAAGTTCAAGGATATCCTCGTGAACAACGCCTACTGGCTGGTTTCCGACTTCTCGGCGGCGCACGGCGCCGTCACGACGCTTTTGCTGCTCTGCCTGGTGATGATTCTCTTCACGGCCCTCAAGACCTCCTGCTACTTCGGGTCGGCCGCCGTGATGATCCCCATCCGCACCGGCATCGTCAAGGACATCCGGAACCGCATCTACAACAAGATCCTCGCCCTCCCCATCGGCTTTTTCTCCCAGGAGCGCAAGGGTGACATCATCGCCCGCATGAGCGGCGACGTGAACGAGGTGGAGAACTCCATCACCTCTTCCATCGAAATGCTCATCAAGGACCCGATCCTGATCCTGTTCTACTTCGGCATCCTCATCTTCCTGAGCCCGGAGATGATGCTGGTGATGTTCACCTTCGTCCCGGCCTTCATCTGGATCATGGGCGTAATCGGCAAGCAGCTCAAGCGGCAATCCCTTGAAGCCCAGACGCTTTGGAGCGACACGATGGCCCAGGTGGAGGAAACCCTGGGCGGCCTGCGCATCATCAAGGCTTTCAACGCCGAGAAGAAGATGTCCTCCCGCTTCGAGGACGTCACCGACCGGATGCGCCGCAAGGTGAACCGGGTGAACACCCGGCAGGCGTCAGCCCACCCGGTGAGCGAGTTCCTGGGCACGGTGATGATCATGGCGGTCCTGGCCTTCGGCGGCTACCTGATCATCCGCGGTAAGGGACTGTTCGGCGGCAAGTTCATGGACGCCTCCCAGTTCATCTTCTTCATGATCATCCTCTACTCCGTCATCGAGCCTATCAAGGAACTCTCCCGCGCCACCTACGGCATCCCGAAGGGTCTCGCGTCGATGGAGCGCATCAACCGCATCCTGGAGGCCGAGAACCCCATCACCGAAAGCGCCAACCCGCAGGACATCCAGGAGTTCCAGGATAAGATCACCTTCGAGAACGTGTCCTTCTCCTATGAGAGCGGCCGTGAGGTGCTGAAGGGTGTGGACCTTTCCATCCCCCGCGGCAAGATGGTCGCCATCGTGGGCGAGTCCGGCGCCGGAAAATCCACCCTCGTGGACCTCATCCCCCGCTTCTACGACGCCACGGACGGTCGAATCACCATCGACGGTAAGGATGTCAAGGATTTGAGGATCAAGGACCTCCGCGCCCTGATGGGCAATGTCAATCAGGACCCGATCCTGTTCAACGACACCATCTTCAACAACATCGCCTTCGGCGTGGAAGGCGCCACGGAGGCCGAGGTCATCGCCGCGGCGAAGATCGCCAATGCCCATGACTTCATCATGGAGAAACCCGAGGGTTACCAGACCAACATCGGCGACCGCGGCTCCAAGCTTTCCGGCGGCCAGCGCCAGCGACTGTCCATCGCCCGCGCCATCCTAAAGAATCCGCCCATCCTCATCCTCGACGAGGCCACGGCCTCGCTGGACACCGACTCCGAGCGCATCGTGCAGGAAGCCCTGGACCGCCTGATGTCCAGCCGCACCACCATCGCCATCGCCCACCGCCTGTCCACCATCAAGAACGCCGACGAGATCATCGTCATGCATGAGGGCAAGGTCGTCGAGCGGGGCACGCATGCGGAGCTCATCGCCCTGGACGGCTATTACAAACGACTTAATGACATGCAAGCCTTATGAATACGATTAAAGTACCCTTCATCGCCGACTTCGAACAGGTGGACCTCGACACCGCCCTGGAACTGGAAGGCGCCCGTTTCCAGGTGGACCGGGTCAACTGGCCCGATACCTTCCCCTACGCGCCCCTCTGCGCCGGTCGCATCGCCCGGACGGAGGACGCCCTGGTGGTCGATTTCCGCGTGAGCGGCCTGGATCTACGCGCACAGAACACGGAGGACAACGGTTCCCAGTGGGAGGACAGCTGCGTGGAGTTCTTCGTGGAGAATCCGGACGGAAGCGAGTACTATAATTTCGAGATCAATCCGCTGGGCAAGGTCCTGGCGGCCAAGGGCAGCGGCCGCGCCGACCGCGTCAAGAGGCCGGCGGAAGAGATGGAGGAGATCCTCCGCATCGCCCAGTACGAAGGGCCGCAGGATTTCCAGGGCGGCATCTGGAACTGGCGCGTGACGGCGATCATTCCCTTCGAACTCATCGGCGTGGACCCGGAAAACCTTCCGGAGCGCCTCCGCGCGAACTTTTACAAGTGCGGCGACAAGACCGCGCATCCGCATTTCCTGAGCTGGAATCCGGTGGGGACCCCCTCCCCTGACTTCCATCGCCCGGACTTCTTCGGCGAACTCATCCTCCGATGACCCGGCGGCAGCTCATCTGGGCCCGGATCCTGTTCGGGGTGTATCTTCTGACCGTAGCGTGGTTGTGCTTCGGCCAGTTCGACAACACGCCGGACGTTCCCTGGTCCATCCTGGGCATACCGTCGGACAAGATCGTCCATTTCTGCATGTTCCTTCCGTTCCCGTTCCTGGCGTATCTCGCCTTCGACCGGTATACGGACAAGTTCTGGCCTTCGCTCCTTTGGACCGTCGCCAGTTTCGTCGCCGGGGTGCTGGTCGCCGCCGGGACGGAAATCGGCCAGGCCCGCCTGACGACCTACCGGAGCGGCGACAAAAATGATTTCCTGGCCGACCTGCTCGCCCTCGCCGTGGGCTCGGTCATCGTCTTCCTGATCGACATCCGCAAACAACGAAAGTCCTGATGCGTAAGTCCCTTCTCCTAACCACACTCCTGCTCCTGACCGGGATTGCCCTCCCGGCCCAGACCGCCAAGGATTTCAAGGCCGCTACCGACTCCCTGAAGGCCCGCCTCCAACGGCGGACTTCCGTAAGTTCGTCCCTGAAAATGAACAAGGTGATGAAACGGGGCACCACGCTGGATTTCTATTTCAGCAAGGAGCTTGGGGATTACCCCTGGCGGAGCGAAGATGTGGAGTGGTTCCGGGACCAGCTGCGGAAAGAAATTCCGTCGTCCTTCCGTTCCTACACAGTCGGAGACATCTATGCCGACAAGAACGACCTCACCACCTTGCCGATGCCCAAGCTGACGTCCTCGGGCAAGCCGGCATCGACCTCATTAAGGACGGGCGATCCGCGTTCCAAGGTCGCGCTGGTGCGGACCGATGAGAACTGGAGCCGGGGCCTTTCCGGCCGGCATATCGCCCTCTGGCAGAGCCACGGCCGCTATTATGAAGCCAAGACAGAGCGCTGGGAATGGCAGCGCGCCGCCACCTTCCGCACTGTGGAAGACCTTTATACACAGAGTTATGTCCTCCCCTTCCTGATGCCCATGCTCGAGAACGCGGGCGCCGTGGTGATGACGCCGCGCGAGCGAGACGTCCAGAACTGGGAGGTCATCTGCGACAACGACCCGTCCTTCCGCGGGGAGCGCACCGGCAAGATGCGCCGCACCGGCCGGTACAAAGAAACCGGCACCTGGAGCGAGACAGAGCCCGGTTTTGCCGATACCAAGCCCGTGTACGGGCCGTATGAGAACCCGTTCCAGGCGGGTACGGCGCGGATGACGGAAACCGTCGCCGGCGAGGACCCGCACCGGCGGGCATCCGCGACCTGGCGACCGGAAATCCCGGAGCGGGGCGAGTACGCCGTCTATGTCTCCTACCGCAGCTTCGCCAACAGCACCACCGACGCCGTCTATACCGTCCATCACCTCGGTGGCGTAAGCGAGTTCCACGTGAACCAGCGGATGGCCGGCGGCACGTGGGTATACCTCGGCACCTTCACCTTCGATGAAGGGGACGACGGATTCGTCCAGCTGACCAACCAGAGCCCGACCGGCGGAATCATCAGTGCCGATGCCGTCAAGTTCGGCGGCGGCATGGGCAAGGTCGAGCGCGGCGGAAGCTTATCGGGCTATCCGGCCTTTGCGGAGGGCGCCCTGTACAGCATGCAATGGTACGGCATCGACACACACCTGTTCGACGACTGGGACGACGACTATACCCGGGACTATGCCGGCCGTGGGAAGTGGGTCACCGACATGGCCGGCGGTTCCCGCGCCATTCCGGGCGCGTCGGGCCGGCGGGTTCCTTTCGACCTCTCCCTCGCATTCCACAGCGACGCGGGCGTCACCCCGAACGACTCCATCATCGGCACCTTGGGCATCTATACCCTCTTAGCCGACAACAAGGAAGAACTTCCTAACGGCGAATCCCGCCTCAACGGCCGCCTGCTCACGGATTTCGTGCAGACGCAGGTTGTGCAGGACATCCGGAAGCGCTTCGAACCCAAGTGGTCGCGGCGCCAGACCTGGGACCGTTCCTACAGCGAATCCCGGACAACCTCCGTCCCCGCGATGCTGCTGGAACTGCTGTCCCACCAGAACTTCGCCGACATGAAATACGGCCTGGACCCGTCCTTCCGGTTCACGGTCTCCCGTTCCGTCTATAAAGGCGTCCTCAAGTACCTGAGCGCGCGGTATGGTTGCTCCTATGTAGTCCAGCCTTTGCCGGTAAGAGCTTTTGCCGCAGAAATTAAAGACGGGAAAGCCGTCCTGAGCTGGGAGAACACCAAGGATCCGGACGAGCCTACGGCCGTGCCGACCGGCTATATCCTATACACCCGCGAGAACGACGGGGCCTTCGACAACGGCGTGCGCCTTGAGGAAGTCGCCCAGGAGGGCGACCGCTTTTCCGTCTCCGTCCCGATCCGCAAGGGGCGGCTGTACAGCTACCGGATCGTGGCCTTCAACGAGGGCGGCAAGAGCTTCCCCTCCGAGACATTGGCCGTGGGCACATCGGGAGAAGAGGGTGAGAAAAAGATTCTGATTGTCAATAACTTCACGCGCATTTCCGCGCCGGCCTGGTTCGATACCCCGAACTACGGCGGCTTCATGGACAACATCGACAGCGGCGTCCCGTACATCCGTGAGATCAACTTCATCGGCGAGATGAACCAGTTCGACCGGAACAAGGTCTGGACCGATGACGACAACCCCGGCTTCGGCGGTTCCTACACCAACCGCGGCGGCCGGATCGTGGCGGGCAACACCTTCGACTACCCCGCCCTGCACGGGCGCATCCTGCTGGAAGCGGGCTATTCCGTCAGTTCCGTCAGCACGGACTATTTCCAGACGATGGATGCCTCGGAGTATGCGGCTGTCGACCTGATCTGCGGCAAGCAGGTCACGACACGCGTCGGCCGCGGCGCCATTCCCGACCGCTTCACCGTCTTCCCGGCCGCCTTGCAGGATGTCCTCCGGAAGTATGCCGATGGCGGCGGCTCCATCCTCGTCTCGGGCGCATACATCGGCACGGACGCCTGGGACCAGATCTATCCCGGCACCTACCCAATCAAGGGTGCCGAGCAGACCAAGGCCTTCATCCAGGAAGTCCTCGGCTACAAGTGGATCACCAACTTCGGAGATGTCACGGGCACTATCGTCCCGAAAGCGGGCGCGCCCGTCCAGCTGAGCGACCCGATGAAATACAACCGCCTGTTCGACGAGCACGTGTACCGCGTGGAGAATCCCGACGGCATCGAGCCGGCATCGGCAAAGGCGCAGACCTTCCTTCGCTACGCGGGAACAGACATCCCCGCCGCCACCGTCTTCGACAATGGCAAGCATAAGGTTATTGCCTGCGGATTCCCCCTGGAGACCCTCACGACCGACGGCGCCCTGGAGGCCATGCTGCTGGTCTCGATGAAATTCCTGGTTCAGGAAAGATTATAGCCAGTCCGGCTTTTTCACCTCGCGCTTCCGGAATTCCGAAGGCGTGTATCCCGTCACCTTCCGGAAGAAACGGGTGAAGTAGGAGGCGTCGTCGATGCCGACGGCCTTGGAGACCTCCGTGATGGACAGCTTCGACTCCCGCAACAGGTTCTTCGCCCAATTCACGCGGGCGATTTCCACCCAGTCCATGGCACTGTGGCGCGTCTGCGTCCGGACCAGCTTGTTCAGGTAGCTGGGCGAGATGTCCAGGCGGGCGGCGTAACCGGACACGGTGTCCGTGACCTGCTGCCGGTCGAAGAGCATCTCCATGAAGCGGCTGACCACCGGATGGGCCTTCTCCTCCGCGGGCGACTGGAGTCCGTACAGGATCAGGTCGAAGGCGCGGCTGACATAGCCGTTGTCCCCGCGGGCGCAGGCGGCGGCGATCCGGTCCATGATCTCGGCCACGAAGGCCGCTTCATCGAACCAGAAGGTGTGGAACACCGGCTTGCCGCTGGTCAGGCAGTGATAGGACGAGTCCCGGAGGAAAGACAGCGGGAAACTGCCCGTATACCCCACCACATTCTTGTAATAATGGACAGAAAAAGGAGCTTGGGCCGGGATCATCAAGAACTGACCGCCGCGGCACAGGTAGGACTTGCCGGCGATTTCCGTCAGGACCTCCCCTTCCAGCATAAAAATGAAAGTATATCGCGGAAGGACTACCTGGGGAATCTCCGCCGCCTCGACGACAGCTTTGGTTTCCAGCTTCTTCAGGAAGAAAGTGTCTTCTTTCCACTCGACACCTTTCTCCCAAAACGGAATAATTCTTTTCTCGGATTTCATAGGTCTTGCAATTGCAAATATAAAAAAAAACCGGAAAAAGTTTTATATTTGTCCTGCTTAATCCACGTTCCCATGCTGCAGGTCTATTGCAAGAACACGAAAACCTCCCGGAAGTATCCGGAAGGGACTTCCCTCCTACAGATGCTCCCCGATTTCGAGTTCGACCGTCCGTATCCGATCGTCTCCGCGAAGGTGAACAACGTTTCCCAAGGCCTTAAGTTCAAGGTCTATCAGAACAAGGACATCGAGTTCCTGGACGTCCGGGAACACAGCGGACGCCGGGTGTATTTCCGTTCCCTGTGCTTCCTGATGTACAAGGCCGCGACGGACGTGTTCCCGGACAGCAAACTGTATATGGAACATCCCATCTCCGGCGGCTATTTCTGCCACCTGCGGAAGGCCGACGGAACGGACCTCACCCCGGAAGACCTCAAGCTCCTGGAGGCCCGGATGCGGGAACTCGTGGAGAAGGACCTCCCTTTCCACCGCTTCGACGTCCAGACCGAACGCGCCATCAAGGAGTTCAAGAAATCCGGCTATGACGACAAGGTCCGCCTCCTGGAAACGAGCGGCGAGGCCTACACGGACTATTACACGCTGGAAGACACTTCCGACTACTATTACGGCAAGCTCGTCCCCTCCACCGGCTACCTGACCGTATGGGGACTCCAGTCCTACCACGACGGCATCCTCCTGCGGGCGCCGGACCGGAACAACCCGTCCGAGCTCGCCCCCTTCGTGGACCAGCCCAAGACCTACGAGATGTTCAAGGAAAACCTCCGCTGGAACATCATCATGGGCCTGAACACCGTGGGCGACGTCAACTACTCCATCCTCCAGGGACACGCCACCGAACTGATCCAGATTGCGGAGGCCCTCCAGGAGAAGAAGATTGTCCAGATCGCCGAGGAAATCGACCGCCGCTACCGGAGCGAGCATCCCGTCAAGGTCGTCCTGATCACGGGTCCCTCCTCTTCCGGTAAAACCACCTTCTGCCGCCGTCTGTCCATCCAGCTGAAGGCCTGCGGCCTGAAGCCCCTGTCGATGTCCACCGACGACTACTTCGTGAACCGGCTGGACACCCCGCGCTTCCCGGACGGCAGCTTCGACTTCGACAACTTCGAGACCGTGGACCACGCCCTGATGGAGCGGGACATCAAGCGGATGATCGAGGGCGAGGAGGTCGATGTGCCCGAATTCAACTTCGTCACGGGCCTGCGGGAATACAACGGGAAGAAGATCAAGCTGGAGCCGGGCTGCGTCCTGCTCATCGAGGGCATCCACGCCCTGAACCCGGCCCTGACGTCGGAAATCCCCGAGGAAGCCAAGTTCCGGATCTTCATCAACACCCTCACCGGCATCCTGCTGGACAACCACAACTGCATCCCCACGAGCGACAACCGTCTGCTCCGCCGCATCGTCCGCGACTACAACAAGGGCGCCTTCACGGCCCGGGAGTCCATCAGCCAGTGGCCGAACGTCCGCCGCGCCGAGGACCAATGGATCTATCCGTTCCAGGAGATGGCCGACGTGATGTTCAACTCGGCCTACCTCATCGAGTTCGCCGTCCTGAAGAACCACGCGGAACCCATCCTCCGCAGCGTTCCGCAGAACTGTCCGGAGTACTCCGAGGTGCACCGCCTGCTGAAGTTCATCCACTACTTCATCCCGGTGCCCGACAAGGAAATCCCCGCCACGTCCCTCCTGCGCGAGTTCGTGGGCGGTTCCAGCTTCAAATAAGGGAAAAAACTACTCTTCCTCCTCGGGGACGATCGGGATATTCGGATCGACCACCAAAGATTCCACCAGCCGCGTGAGGGAATCCAGCCGCGCCTGGATACGGTCCAGCTGCGCCTCCTTCTCCGCCATCTCGCGGTCCGTCTTGTCGTAGATACCGCGGACCAGTTCGTTCATCTCCTCGCCCGTCATGCCCAAGGAGTGCTCCTTGATCACGATTTGGTTGTCCTTGATCCGATGCTTCCGGGCGGATTCGAAGAAGGCCGTCTGCGATTCATAGTTCATCGGTTCGCCGGTCATCGAAATCTCCACCTTCCGGCCATGGTCGCTGTAAATGCGGTAGTCGTAGATGTAGGAACGGGAAACCAACCGGTTCTCCTGCACGAAGGCCTCCACTTTCCGCTCGAAATTGTTGTCCTGGATCATGCCGATGGCCGAAATGATACTGGGAATCACGACGATAGCGATGAGGGCGGTGATGGTATTGTTGCGACGCTTGGCGACGGCGGGTTCGAGGCCCGAAACCGTCTTGAACCGGAGGTACTTGACCATCACGTAGGTGGCCAGAGTGATGAACACCGTGTTGATGATGAACAGGTACATCGCCCCGAAGAAGTACTGGAAATGGAAGCTGGACAGGCCGTAGCCCGCCGTACAGAGCGGCGGCATCAAGGCCGTGGCGATGGCGACGCCCGCAATCACGGTACCCCGCTCCTTGCGGCTGTTCTCAAGAATACCCGCGAGGCCACCGAACAAAGCGATGAGGACATCGTAGATGGTAGGCCGCGTGCGGGCCATAAGTTCCGTCGGATTAATCAGTTCCAGCGGTGACAGCAGGAAGAACAGTGTCGATGCCACCAGCGAGATCAGGACCATCACCAAGAGATTCTTGGCGGCCAGTTTCAGCAGGTCGAGGTCGTTGGTTCCCAGGGCGAGTCCCAGGCCGATGATCGGACCCATCAGCGGGGAGATGAGCATCGCACCGATGATGACAGCCGTCGAGTTCACGTTCAAACCCGCCGAAGCGATGACGATGGAGAACGCGAGAATCCAGACGTTCGGACCCCGGAACCAGATGCCGCTCTTGATCCGCTGCGCGGCGTCTTCCGTGTCGATGTGGTCGTAAATATTCGCGTAGTAGCGGATGGTCCGCTTCACATAGTCCTTGGTCCATTTCATAACGATTTGCAAGATAAGAAAATTTCATGGGATTTGCGTATCTTTACGTCCGAAATGGATTTCACCGAGACCATCCTGCACTGGTATGCTGAGAACGGCCGGGACCTCCCGTGGCGGAGGACCCGGGACCCTTATGCCGTCTGGCTGAGCGAGATCATCCTCCAGCAGACCCGGGTCAACCAGGGCTGGGCCTATTGGGAAAGGTTCATGGAACACTTCCCTACCGTCGATGACCTGGCCGCCGCGCCGGAGGACGAAGTGCTCCGGCTCTGGCAGGGCCTCGGCTACTATTCCCGCGCCCGGAACCTGCACACGGCGGCGAAGCAGATCGTTGCGCTGGGCGGCTTCCCGGACACGCTGGAAGGCATCCGGAGCCTGAAAGGCGTGGGCGATTACACCGCCGCCGCCATCGGCTCCATCGCTTTCGGCCTGCCGGCCGCCGTCGTGGACGGGAACGTGTACCGCGTCCTCGCACGGTACTTTGGCATCGCCACGCCGGTGGGGACGACGGAGGCGAAGAAGGAGTTCACCGCCCTGGCGAACCGCCTGCTGCCGGCCGATGCGCCCGCGGCTTTCAACCAGGGAATGATGGACTTCGGCGCTACCTGCTGCACGCCGGTGAATCCCGCCTGTCTCACCTGTCCGCTGCAGCCTTCCTGCCTGGCATTCCGGGACGGACGTATCGACCTCTTGCCTGTCAAGCAAACCGCCGCAAAGCCCGTAGAACGGCATCTCACCTACGTATATGTCCGGTTCCAGGGACAGACAGCCATCCATCGACGCGGAGCCGGGGACATCTGGCAGGGGCTCTGGGAGCCGTGGTTGACGGACGAGGTTCCCGCCGGAGCGCGGCAGCTTGTCAAGGATTTCAAGCACCAGCTCACGCACCGTACGCTGTTCGCGGATTTCTATCTCTGGGAGCCCGCGGAGCGTCCTGCGCTTCCGGAAGGATACCGCTGGATAGAAGAAGCGGAGCTTGACAACTATGCCAAGCCCCGCCTGTTCGAATTGCTTCTCGAGCGCCTCTATTCCTGAGGCATCGACTTGATATACAGGTCGCGCTGCGGGAACGGGATCTCGATTCCGTGCGCATTCAAAGCGTTATAAATCAATTCCTTGGCACGAGCTGGATACTTGTAGTGCTCGTCCACGGTGATGTACTGGTACACGGACAGATTGACACTGTTGTCTCCGAAGTCCTTGAACCGGACGTCGATCCCGAACTTCGGGTCCACGATGTCGCGCCCGTACACATCCTTGGTCTTCAGCGGTTCCAGCGCCTCCTTGATGACATTGCGCACCTGGTCCACATCGACACCGTACTTGACGCCCACATCGAAGGCGAGCAGCTCGTAGGAGTGGTTCTTCGTGAGGTTCTTGAAGTTCTTGTTGAACAGGGTGGCGTTCGGGAACGCCATCACGGAACCGTCGGAGGCGATGATCTGCGTGCTCTGGTAGTTGATGCTGTCCACCTTGCCCCGGATGCCGTCGCACTCGATGAAGTCACCCACGCGGACGCGGCCGGACATCAGCTGGACACCGTAGAAGAAGTTGTTCAGGATATCCTTCATAGCGAAACCGAGACCGGTGGCGAGACCGGCGCCGATGACCTTGACGGCGGCTGTCGGGATCTTCAGCAGCAGGAAGATCATGATGATGTACAGGCCCCAGAGGCCGATGGCGATGATGTTCTCCGCCAGGGTGAAGTTGGCCTGGTTCTCGTGGAAAAGACGGCCCTGGGCGCCCTTCAGCAGGGATTTGATCTTCAGCAGGCGGTAGGAGGCCTTACCCGCGTACACCAGGTAGCGGAACAGGAAGAACAGGACGACCACCAGGATGATCTTGGAGAAGGACAGGCTGATGAGGTTCTCCAGGTTCAGGAACGGATAGTGGTAGTATTCCTTGAACACCTCGTTCAGGTCAAAGACGCTGGAGGCCAGGAACAGACTGAACGGGATGGAAAGGACGATGCCGATGGGAAGGAGGGCATTCTTCGCGAAAGAGTGCGGCCAGGTCACGGCGATCAGGTCCTCGTCCGTATCGTTCGGGAGGTTCGGATGCGCCTCGATGTAATGCTCCTTGGTGGCCCGGATATGCCGGACATAATAGATATGCAGGAGGTCGTACACGGCCGTGATGGTCTGGATCAATGTCAGGAGGAAGATCCACCAGATGAGCAGCTGGATGCCCAGCAGCACAAAACCGCGCAGGGCGATGATGGTCGTCGCCACAAGCACCAGCAGAGAAATCCATCCGTAAGCGACATCCCAGGCCGGCAGCGCCTTCCGGAACCGGTACACGGCCCAGCCCTGGTAGATTGTGAAGAGCAGAAGCAGCGGCGGGAAGACGATGTTCAGCAGGCTGTTCGGAATGAACGCAATCCGCAGGGAAATGACGATAAAGCTGAGCAGCAGGATGGGGAAATACAGGCGGAGTCCCTTGCGGACCTCCTCCCCTTCCAGCCGGATGACCAGCGACAGGAGGATAGCGGCCAGCATCCAGGCATATTCCACCAGGAGCTTCGAGGCCATCGCGAAGAAGTTCTGCTTGGAGGCCAGACTGGCGATCATGATGGACACGGCGAAGATGATCACGCCGGCGATCAGGGTCATCTCGAAGCGGTGCTTCGTGAAACGCTCCCGCTTGAAGAACTTGACCTTCCGGGTCAGGAAGGCGACCAGCGCCACACCCAGGACCACGGAAACGAGCAGATAAATCAGCAGGAACGCCGAGAAAGCGGTAACCATCGGCCCACGCCACTGGCTGTTCACATCACCCAGCGCGCTGGGGCTGTATTTGTCCCGGGCGTCGGTGACGGCCTGCTGCCAATACCGGGGGAAGGATTTGAGCAAGGTGAAATAACCGGTCTGTCCATCGATGAAAATCTTGTTCTGGACCGTCTTATAGCGCTGTTGCGCATAGTCGTAGGTCGATTTCAGGAGGGCCGCCGTCTCTGCGTAATGCGTGCTGTCGCGCACCAGCTGTTCCTTCTGCATGATGCTGGCCTGGAGCAGGGCCTCCGCATAGAAGAGGCAACTGTCACGGTCCTGCCGACCCAGGGAATCCAGCACGAAGGGACGTGTCCGGCCGGTGGTGTCCATCGCCCGGCGCGTGGCCATTTCCCCACGCAGCCGACGCAGGGAATCCCGCCGGTTCCGCCAGGCATCCGCCTCCATGTACACCAGCTCGCCGGTGCTGTCCCGGTAAGCCATCAGCTGGGCGGGCGGCAGGCGCTTGAGGGTATGGATCAGGCGGTCGTACCGGTCGATGTCGATGTCCAGCCGGGTGATGATGTCGTCGAACGGGAGCTTCCGGGAGGAGAACTCCTCGTACTGGCGCGACACCTCGTTCAGGGCGTACGTCATATCGAACGTGTAGTCCTGCTTCTGGGAATACAGCATCAGGGACAGTTCGTTACTGCGCTGCATCATCTGGACCAGCTGGGCGTGCTGACGGGCGCCGCGGCCCTGCGTCCGCTTGGCCCGCTCCTCCATTGCCCGGTAGGCGGAACGGAGTTCGTAGCGGAGCACGGACAGGGTCTGCGAGAGATCCTTCTCATTGAGGACGGCGAAGGCGGGAACGATCACGCACAGCGCCACCCCAAGGGCAATCAGTTTCTTTTTCATAATTACAAAGATATGAACTTTTGGTGCAATCCGGACACTTTTTGTACCTTTGTACACGCTAAACGATTAGTTAGGAATTATTCAACACAATGAAAAGGTACATTTTACCCCTTGTTGCCGGCCTCGTATCCCTGGCCTCCTGCAACAATCACTCCAACACCTACGTCATTAAAGGAACCATCGACCCCAGCCTGGCCGAAGCGTGCGAAGGATGCGACGTCTATCTGTGGCACGGCCGGATCACCGACACCGCGACGGTCAAAGCGGGCGCCTTCCAGTTCGAAGGCATCGCGGAGGAGCCGGAAATCGCGAAACTCATCGTCTTCGGCCCCGCGGACCGGAGCCCCAAACCGGGCGGTCAGGTGGTGCTTGAGCCGGGCAAGATCAAGGTCACGGTCGGCGATGTGACCGTCGCCAAGGGAACGCGCCTCAACGACGACCTGGGACGGCTGAACGCCAAGTACGACAATCATCGCAGCACGGAGTACTACCAGGAACTTTTCACCGCCCACCGCAACGACATCCTGGGCGTGAGCCCGATGCTGGTCATGGGCCGGGGCAACAAGCCGGTCTTCGACTCCCTCTACGCCCTCGCCGGTGATTATCTCAAGAACCACCCTGACATCGACACGGAACACGAGCGGCTCGCCCAACTCGAAAGGACCGCCGTCGGCGCGATGTTCACGGACTTCACCATCGAGCACGGCAACGCGGACGGCAGCCCCGTCAGCCTGTCCGACTATGTGGGCAAGGGCAAGTATGTCCTGGTCGATTTCTGGGCCTCCTGGTGCGGTCCCTGCAAGGAGGAGATGCCCAACCTGAAGGAAGTGTACAAGCGTTTCAAGGGCGATAAGTTCGAGATCGTCGGCGTCGCCGTTTCCGACAAGCGCGCGGACACGGAAGCCATCCTTCCCCAGCTTGAACTCCCCTGGCCCATCATCTTCGACGCCCAGCACGTTCCGGCGGAGATCTACGGCTTCAACGCCATCCCGCACATCATCCTCTTCGGACCGGACGGTAAAATTGTCGCCCGGGAACTTCGAGGAGAACAGATCGGAGAGTTACTCTCCTCGCTCCTCTAGGCCTCCGGGCGAAATATTAAAGATCTAAGGGCGTCTCTGTCAGAACACGATTCCGACAGAGACGCTTGCTATATTGCGGGTCTTTCCTTTCAGATAGACAGGCTCATCGAGAAGGGTCATGTATGAATCCGAGATCCTCACATAAGGAGTAACAGCCTTCTTCAGAATCGGGATCCATTCCACGGACACCAGACCGCCGGCGCGGGCGGCCGTCTCATACTCGGTCTGCGGGTCGGCCCAGACATCGAACGTCCGGATGAGGGACGAGCTGGCCTCGGTGTACTTCGCATCCTCGAACTTGGCAGTACCGGCATGGTACAGGCCATGCACGCCCACATTGACCAGAGACTTGCTGCCGAGACGGATGTCCTTCTTGGCGAAGACATCGACATCATAGTTGAGCAGTTCCTGGTTCCGGTAGAAAGGATAGATTTCCGAGTGCTGTTCCTTGGAATAAACCTTCGCATCCGCGCCAACCGTCAGGTCGGGACGCTGGGCGCTTCCGCCGTAGAACCAGCGATAGCTCAGGGAGCCGTCCAGGACGGTTCTGTCCATGACGAACCGCTTTCCCGTGTATTCCACCTGGGTCACGCCACCGATCGGAGTGACATAGTTGAAGGTGTTCTCGTTGTTGAACAGATAGGCGTATCCGGCGGAAAAGCCGAGCCGGTGGGTGCTCTTCCCGAGGGGAATCAGGAGGGCGCCGTCATAACGGACCTCATAGCCCGCGAACTGGTAGAACACGGCGGAGCCGCTGGACTTCCGGCCGTAATAACCGTCACGCGCCGTGAAGGTCACCTCGCCATAGTACTGGTCCCCGACTTCCACTTGGATGGCGCCGCCGAACAGGTTGTTGTTCATGGGACGCTTTTCGGAAGGAGAGAGCTCGGCGCGGTTGCCGACCAGTTCAGCGACGGTACCGAAATAACCGCCTCTGTCGATCTGGAAGAAATAGGACTGGTCCGTCTTGCCGTAGATGCCGCCCTGCACCGTCTCAAGCGTGTTCCGATAGAACGCAGACGCGCCCACGAGCATGGACTCGGAAGGCCGGAAGGAAAGGCCGGCGTTGAAGGAAAGGTCGGTCCAGTAATTCAGGAAGCGGGGGTCCTTGACCTTGGTCTGGTCACGGCCGTCGAACTTCACGGCGAGGCCGGCCGCCCAACGGTCGGAGAAGTTGTAGCTGAGCGCTCCCTTGAGGGAGTAGGATTCCGTCTTCTTCGTTCCCTGCGTCGCGGCGTCGAGTTCGTAGAAATTGACCGGATTGTACTCGGGGTCGATCAGGATGGGACCGCCCATTTCCTTGCCGTTGAAATAGGACCAGTCGATGTTGCCGTAAAAGGCGATCTTGTCGGAGATGCGGTAGAACGATTCGGTTCCGGCGGCGACCTCATAGCTGTCCTTGGACTGCGTCAGGGAAGCCAGGGAGCCGTCCGCCTTGTCGAAACGGACCTTGGCTTGGGAGATCTTTCCGTCCCAGCCCGCCAGGGCGGCAGGGTTGGAAAGATTCAAGACCGGTGTGGTGGCCTTGACATATTCAAAATCACGGAGTCCTTCGTACCCCTGAGCCGCACAGACGAAAGTGCCGCAAAGAGCGAACGAGGATATGGCGAGCAAACGTAATTTCATAGCAATCATTATTTCTTGAGCGAAGCGACTTTCTTCATATGGAAGTCGATGAACGAATCGTTGGTATCCGAGTAAATGATGTGCGCACCGTTGGCGATGGAAGCCTCCGCGTCGATGCCCGAAGGATCGGTGGAACCTTCCACGTCCTCGGTACCGCCGGCGTAACCGTAGACCAGCTTTCCTTCATTCTCCGGAAGGGCCTCGGTTGCCTCCTTGTCCACATTGCGGTAGACGCTGTATCCCAGCTTCGGAGTCAGGAGCACGTAGTTGGAGTTGACATCGGCAGAGAAACGGACGTGGCTGGTCGCCTCGTTGCCCTTGGCCCAGATTTCGGCGGCGTCGTACACGCAGGCCTTGGGGAACTTGATGCAGGAGAACATGGCGCCCAGGGTCTTATCATAGCCGTCCGTATACAGGCACAGTTCTTCAGCTTCGGCACGGGGCATCTTTCCGATGAAGAAGGTCGGAGAGCTCACGGACAGCGGCCATCCGGTCGGCGTCATGGCAAAGGCCTTTCCGGTCAGATAATGATCCTGCGGGATGTTCTCGGAAGCGGTATAAGTCCTCGCCCTGTCATACATCTGCCCAAGGCCGACGTTGCACATCCAGTAGTAGTCGGCATTGCTGAGGTCGACGGAATTGGGGTTATTCACGGTATGGTCGATCGCCGCCTTGGGGACCACCACGATCTGCTTGTAGGGATCGAGCGTGATGGACTCGGCGGAGAACCACCAGAGCGCACCGCCCGCAGGCATCCAGTCCTCATGTTCGTACAGCAGTTCACCGCCCTCGCTGTAGTACAGGTTGTTGGTGTAGCTCTCATACGGAGCGCCGATACCGAAAACGAGGTTGGAAATATCCGCCGGTTCGGAAGAGTTGTTGTAGATGATGAAATACTGGTCGCTCTGGTAAGCGCCCAGGCCGTCCTTGGACAGGCAGCCGCTGACATAGAGCTCCTTGATGATGACCTGCTGGCTGACGACCTTGAGCAGGTCGATGGCGAAGCGGTCGGAGCTCTCGCTCACGAGAATGTTGGAATTGGTGCCATTGTAGGCGATTCTTTCACCATCCTCCGTGATCTTATAGACGGAGGTGGCGCTATAGGCTCCCGTAGGAACCTGGAATTCAGCGTAACCGGACGCGTTGGTGGCAGCGGTATAATCGACGGTTCCGGTGGCGTCGCTCAGGGTGATGGCAATGCCCTCCACATTGAAGGGTTCGCCCTCAAACTGAAGCTGGAGGCCGATGGAAACGGGGACAGTCGTTTCTTTCTGTTCGCAGGAGAGCGCGGAGAGAAGAATCCCTGCGACCGACAGGATGCTGATAAACTTTTTCATCGTTGGTCAGGATTGGATTAGAAGAACAGACGGAGCGTAAGTCCGTAATAAACAGCGGGATTCATAGTCAGCCAACTCTTCGTCCGGGTGGAGTACACGCGGTTCTGCATATTGATGAAGTTGTTGGCGTAGAAGGAGATGGAGGCGACATCGCTGATTTCCTTGGTGACGCTGAAGTGCGCGTTGAAGGAAGGCGACATGAAATCCTTCATATAGGTGTAGTTCTCCGACGTGTTGGTGATGATCAGGTTGGAGAGGTCGGTGTACAGGACGGGATCGTTCTCCTTCGCCCATTTGAACTTCTCCAGGAAAGGAATCCGGGTGTTCGGGTCGTCGAAGGAAGAATAGGTCTCCGGGAAGAACACCGTGTAACCTTCTTCGTCATAGATGGACTTGCCCTCGATGAAGGACAGGGGATCCGTCTTGTCCGCCAGCACATAGCTTCTGGCCGAACCGTCGGCCCGCTGGCTGAGCGTGCGGGAATAGGTGAAGAGGTTACCCTCGAGTTTCAGGGAGATGATCATCCGCACCTGAGGAATGTTGGTCGTGAACGTGAGGTTACCCTTCACGCTGCGGCTCTCGGAACCGTTGTTGGTGTTGTGACCGCCGTAGTAATAGCCGATGTACGGAAGCAGGTTCTCACCGTCCGCGGACATGCGGTTATTCAGGTAGTAAGGCAGCAGGTCGCTATAGACGGAACGCTG
>JAFYTP010000043.1 GCA_017558775.1 Bacteroidales bacterium
CCGGTCCGGTCCAGGGCTTCGCCACCACGCTCATCATCGGTATCATCACCTCCGTGCTGACCTCCATCTTCGTCACCCGCCTGATCTTCGACGACCGTATCGCCAAGGGCAAGACCGTGAGCCTGTCCAACAACCTCACCCGCAACTTCCTGAAGAATACGCACATCGACTTCATCGGCCTGAAGAAGTACTCCTACATCATCTCCGGCGCCCTGATCCTCATCTCCATCGCCTCCATCGCCTTCAAGGGCTTCAGCTACGGTGTCGACTTCACCGGTGGCCGTACCTACATCGTCCGCTTCGACCAGAGCGTCAAGGCCGAGGATGTCCGCGCCGCCGTCGAGAGCACCTTCCAGGCTGCCGCCGAGGCCGCCGGCGAGGACCAGTACTCCGTCGAGGTCAAGCAGTTCGGTGGCGACGCTCAGATGAAGATCACCACCCAGTACAAGAACAAGTCCGAGGACACCGCCGTCGACGCGGAGATCGAGAGCCTGCTGTTCAACGCCCTCAAGGGCTTCTACGCCGGCGAGACCTCCCTCGCGGAGTTCACCTCCACGCTGGAGAACCCGAACGGTATCGTTTCCTCCGACAAGGTGGGACCGACCATCGCCCGCGACATCACCCGCAGCGCGTTCATCGCCGTGTTCCTGGCCCTCCTCGTGATCTTCGGCTACATCGCCATCCGCTTCCGCGGTTGGACCTGGGGTCTCGGTGGCGTGGTCTCCCTCGCCCACACGGCCCTCATCGTCATCGGCTTCTTCTCCCTGTTCAACGGTATCCTGCCGTTCAACCTGGATGTGGACCAGACGTTCATCGCCGCTATCCTGACAATCATCGGTTACGCCATCAACGATAACGTGGTTATCTTCGACCGTATCCGTGAGCAGAAGGCCCTCCACCCGAAGGGCAGCTTCCGTGACACGGTGAACACCGCTCTGAACGCCACCCTCACCCGTACGGTCAATACCTCCGTATCCACCCTCCTCCCGATGCTCGCTATCGCGATCTTCGGCGGAGAGTCCATCCGCGGTCTGGCCGTCGCCCTCTGCCTCGGTATCCTCATCGGTACCTACGCTTCCATCATGATCGGTACCCCGGTCATGTACGATGCCACGATGAAGGGCGCCAAGAAGGCGGAAGAGCCTAAGAAGTAATACCCTTTAGGTTTTAAGTATAGAGGACCGACTCTCGCGAGCCGGTCCTCTTTGTTTGGAGGTAGGGGTCTGGGGGTCTCCCCCAGCAGCCCCTGGGGGCAGCGCGAAGCGCGGGGGTGAACCATACAAAGATAACAATGGGAAAAGAATCTTTTGAAAAACGACGATTTTGGTTATCTTTGTATCCCGGTTATTCATAATCGGGGTTTTTTATGTCCAGTCTTTTGCAGGATGCGCGCCTTCGCTTCGTGGGCCTGCACTATGAGACGAGCCTGTACGAACTGCACGGGCCGCAACTGACCAACCGCTATTATATCCTGAGCGGGGCGGGAACCCGCCAGCTGATGGCCTATCCGGAAGTCGTCGGATTCGATTCGTATCTGTCGATGCTTCCCGCCACCGTCGCCGCCCTTCGCCATCTGTTTCCCCGAGGCAAGGACGGCGATGTCGATATTCTGACCATCCTCCGCGGCGGTTTGAACTACCCGGTGGAGGAGGCGTGCGCTCGGAACGGCATCCATGTCCGGGACATGCATTTCGTCTCCTGCGAGCGCATCATCGAGGACCATATCATCACCGGACTGGAGATCAAGTACGAAAAGATCCGCGTCACGCGCGGGCGCACGCTCGTCATCGGCGACATCATCGCGACGGGCGACACCCTGCGGCTGTGCCTCGGGCAGGTGGTGGACCGTTTCCGCCGCCGCGGCGGCAGCATCCGCAAGATCATTTTCTTCACCATCGGCGGCACCCGCGCCATCGACCTGATGGAAAGGATGGGGGAGGAGATCCGCGCCGTTTTCCCGGAGTTCGAAGGTTTCGAATGCTTTTTCTACGAGGGTATTTTCACGGTCTATGAGAACCCCGGCGCCACGGGCATCAACGTGCCGGACATCGACTTCGGCTGGAAGGGGGGCATCATCACCCCGGAGTTCCGCCGTTTCGTGCTGGACCACCCGTACGCCCTGCTGGAGAAGTGCATCATCTACGACGGCGGCGCCCGCCGGTATGAGATTCCGGTCCATTTCCACGAGGCGCTGGAGTACTGGGAAGGCATCTGGGGCCGGGCGGACCAGATAGACCCGGTGGCGCTGGTGGAAGAGAAACTGGGCTATCCACGCGGGACTACGTATGAGGAGTGGTTGGAGATCAACCACTTCCAGGAAATGCCGAAGACCGGCCTGGCGGACCTGTACCAGCAGGAGAAGGAACTGCTGGACCTCGCCGACGCCCTTTCGCTGGAGAACATCGCGCAGCAGCGCATCAACGCGATCAACACAATCCTACTGCAATATGAGTAACAAGAAGATCTCCGACGTCGACTACACGACGTCACCGGTCGATGCGGCCGGACGCAAGAGCAACCTGAGCATGTTCATGGTGATGCTCGGATTCACCTTCTTCTCCGCCAGTATGTGGGTGGGCCAGAAACTGGCCGACGGCCTCAACTGGTGGGACTTCGTCTGGGCCCTGCTTTTGGGCGGCCTGATTCTCGCGGCCTATACGGGCGCTTTGGGCTGGATCGGCGCAGAAAGCGGTCTTTCCCTGGACCTCCTCGCCCGCCGGAGCTTCGGCACCAAGGGCAGCTGGCTTCCCAGCGCGATGATCAGCTTCACCCAGATCGGCTGGTTCGGCGTGGGTCTGGCGATGTTCGCCATCCCGGTGGCCAAGCAGATCATGGGCCTGCAGGTCGAACCGGGGAATATGGAATGGCAGGTATATTTGTTGGTCGCCATAGCGGGCATCCTGATGACCGCCAGTGCGTATTTCGGCATAACGAGCCTCACGATTATCAGCTACATCGCCGTCCCGCTGGTGGCCATCCTGGGCACCGTGGCGATGGTTCTGGCCGTTCGGAACGGTGATACGGGCCTTGTCGAGCAGTTCGCGAAGGGCTCCAAGGATCTCGGCATCCTCGCCGGTATCGGTATGGTCGTAGGTAGCTTCGTCTCCGGCGGTACGGCAACGCCGAACTTCGCCCGCTTCGCCAAGAGCGCCAAGGTGGGCCTCTGGACCACGGTCGTCGCGTTCTTCCTGGGCAACAGCCTGATGTTCCTCTTCGGCGCGGTTTCCAGCATCTACGCGGGCGGTAACGACATCTTCGACGTGATGCTCAACCTCAATCTCTTCTACTTCGCCGTCCTGGTGCTGGGCCTGAATATCTGGACCACCAACGACAACGCCCTCTATTCCGGCGGTCTCGGCCTGTCCAACATCTTCGGCTTCAGCAAGAAGACGATGGTCATCGTGTCCGGTATCATCGGCACGGTCGCGGCCATCTGGTTGTACTATAACTTCTGCGACTGGCTGAACATCCTGAACGCCACGCTTCCGCCGGTGGGCATCATCCTCATCCTCCATTACTTCTGCAACCGCGGGAAGGAAGTCAAGGAGCCCGTCGTGGACTGGAGCGCCGTCATCGGCGTCATCGCCGGCGCCGTGGTCGCGAACCTCGTCCACTGGGGCGTCGCCTCCATCAACGGCATGGTCGTCGCGGCCGTCATCTGGGCGATCGGCCAGGCCATCTCCAAGAAGAAATAGCTTACGGAGCTTACGAATAAGGTCTCGACGGAAGTCGGGGCCTTTCTTTTAGTGCTTCAGGTGGATTTTGATGAACTCCCGTTTGACCTCGGGACCGTAGGCGTATTCGCCGACGTCGATGCTGTCCAGCAGGTACAGGTCGCTGCCCTTGAAGAGGGTGGATTCGGCCGTGGCGCGGATCTCGCGGGCCTTGTCCATCGACTCCTTCGGAATGATCAGGTGGCAGGGGATGAGATAGACGACCGGGTTCCGGGCGACAGCGTGGGCGACGGAACGCACGCCCAGGGGGTTGTCGCACAAGGCCGCCAGCTCAGAGTAGCTGTACAGGCGCGGCTCCAGTTCAAAGAGATGCTTCCACACGTTCACTTGGAACTTGGTCCCGAACAGGCGGAAATCCTCCCAGCTGACCTTTCCAGCCATATTGAGCAGCTCTTCCGTCGTAATCTTGTGCGTGGAAACGCTCCCCACGCTCCCCGGGGGCAGCTCGGCCACTTTCGCCGCAATTTCAGCGAAATGGCCGTACCTGGCGGATATCGACGCAATCTTGCCGTCAATCTCCGTGACAATCCATTCGGTAAGCATACTAACCGGTTTTATTTCAACACATAAGACTTCAGTTCCTTCCAAGGGACGGTGACGGAAATCACACCGAGGTCGTAGGGGGCGATGTCGTAGGGCTGGTAGTACCAGGTGACACCATCCTTGGTCACTTCAAAGTTGCCGTTCGGGCCCACGAGGTCGGGCTCGAAGATTTGCCCGAAGGCCTCTTCGTCGCCTTCCAGCGCATCCAGGAGATGGTTCTGGATGAGGGCGGCGACCGGATTGCGGTATCCGTCGATGAAGAAGGTCTCCTCGGACACGAGGTCGCCGGTCTTGCGGTCGAAGACCACCGGAGTCATCGTGGCGATGCCGTGGGCGCCGCCGCGGAAGCCGTAGTATTCGACCATGTAGGAGACATACTGTCCATACCGCCCCGAGAAGTAACCATTGACCCGGTCTTCCCAGGAGCGGATGCCCGCGGTCGGGGCGTCCTCGTATTCATTGAAATACTCGTCCTTCAGGTTGTCTTCGTACTGGCGGGCGGTTTCCTCCACCCCACCGGGCTCTACCTCCATATCAAAGACGGTTCCCAGGATGCTGTTTGAAATCTTGTCAATGACCTCATTCGAAGCGCCCTTCACGGGATATTCCAGGGAGATGGACATGATGAGGGAGTCGGTCTGTCCCTCCTCGAGAGGGACGGCCTGGTCGTCCGCGTAGGTGGCGGTTTTCATCTGGCAGCCGGTCGCCGCGAGGAGGACCGCTGCAATGGCAAGGAGTTTCTTCATAGGATCAAGATCAGTCATTGTTCATTTCTTCGATATCGATGGGCCGGGGCGTCGGGTCGCCGATCAGCCACTTGGAATAGTGGTCCGCCATTTTCCAGAAAAACCACTCGTTCATGTCGCCGAAGCCGTGTCGCTGGCCCGGCATGATCACGTACTCGAACCGCTTGTTGGCCCGGATGAGGGCGTTCGCGACGCGGATGGAGTTCGCGGGGTTCACATTGTTGTCGGTATCGCCGTGCACCAGCATCAGGTGCCCCTTCAGGCGGGAGGCGAGTTCCGGATTCGTTTCGATCTTGTAGACGAAGGTGGTGTCTCCCTTCTCGATCTTCTCCTCGATGCCGTGGTGCTGCTCGCTCCACCAGCGGTTGTAGATGCGGTTGTCGTGGTTGCCGGCGCAGGAGACGGCCGCCTTGAAGAAGTCGTTGTACTGGAGGATCGCCGCCGTGGACATAAAACCGCCGCCGGAATGGCCGTGGATGCCCACGCGGTCCAGGTCGATGTAAGGATGCCGCGCCGCAAGCTGCTGGATGGCGTATTTCTGGTCCTCCAGGCCGTAGTCACGGAGGTTACCGTAGCCGTAGTTGTGGTACCACTTGGAACGGTTCGGGTGGCCGCCGCGGTTGCCCACGGTGATGACGATCATCCCCAGCTGGGCGAGCCGGTCGATGCGGGTCATCCCGCTGGACCAGGAGACGTTGTTGGCCTCCACCTGCGGGCCGGGATACACATAGTCCGCAATGGCGTAAACCTTCGTGGAATCGAAGTCAAACGGCTTGTAAATGGCCCCGTGGAGGTCCGTGACGCCGTCCGCGGCCTTCACGACGAAGCGCTCGGGGAACTTGTAGCCCGCGGCGAAGAGCTCGGAGAAATCGGCCTCCTCCAGATTCGTGCGGCGTCCGGTGGCGGAGAAGAGGGCCGATGCCGGCTTGCAGTCCACGCGGGAGTAGTTGGCGACGAAATATTTGGCGTCATCCGAGGCGATGGCGGTCACGTCCATATCGGCCATGTCCAGCTGCTGCATCGGGCCGCCCGTGAGGGGCACCCGGAAGGTGTGCATCTGGTAGGGGTTCTCGGCCTTGTCCACACCGCAGGCGGACGCGAGGACGTAGCCGTCACCCACGGCGAGGACGTCCTCCACATGGAAGGCGCCGTCCGTGAGGTTGCGCTGCAGCGTGCCGTCCGCCCCGTAGAGGTAGAGGTTCGCCCAGCCGTTGCGCTCGGACCACCAGACGAAGCGGCCGTCCTTGAGGAACTGCGGTCGGCGGTACTCCACGTAGGTATTCATCCGCTCGGAGACAATGGTCTTGGTGCTGTCGCTCCCGACATCGACCCGGCACAGGTCCAGGCGCTTGAGGTCGCGGCTTTGGCGGACAATCCAGAAATGGTCGTTGTCGCCCAGCCATTTGCCGCACCGGAACTCGTTATACTCGTCCTTGGCCGTCCTCGGGGCGTCCAGAACGCTGCATTCCTGGTCCTTGAAAGCGATGACCTTCACCTGCTGCGCCTTGCCTTCCGTGTCCATCACGTACAGGTACGGAACCGGCCCGGGCTCGCCCGGCATCTGGTAGTGGTAGGTCTCCAGCGTGGGACGCGGCTCGGTGACGGAATTGATCACCCAGAAGGGCTTGACCATAGACATATCCCACTTGAAGGTGGCGAACTTCTTCCCGTCCGGAGCCCAGGAAACGGGGGCGAACTTGCGCTTGGTGGAGTCCGTCTCGTTGTCACCGGCGTAGTTGTCGCCGTTCCACGAGAATTCCGCCGTACCGTCCGTCGTCAGGGCGATTTCCACGAGGGTGCTGTCCTTTTCGTCCTTCGCCGCCTTGCGCAGCGACGTGGAATCCATCAGGTACAGGTTGTGGTTCTTCACGTACACACCCTTCGTTCCGTCGGGGGAGACATTGGCCCATTCAGGATAGGGCTTGTTGTGCTCGTCCTTGTCCCAGGTGAGCTTTTTCGTGGCGATGTCGTAGTAGAACCGGTAGGTGACGAACTTGCCCGTCCCCTTGCCCGTGGAGTCCTTCTTCTCGGTCTTGGTGGTGATGTCGAACTGGAAGTACTTGTCCTCCTTGAGCCTCAGGTTGAGCGGCAGGTGCTGGGCGTCGTACGGGTCACGGGTGATCTCGGTGATCTGCATCGCCAGGCGGTCCATGTCGAAGATCTCGGTCTTGCGGCCGGAGGCGGGGTCCACCAAGTAATATTTCGTGCCCTGGGCAGTCTTGTAGCTGTACCAGAAGCGGTCGTCATTGGCAAACCAGTGCGGGTTGACCTGGGTGCTATAGACCATCTGCCGGACCCGCTTTTGGGAGAAACGGGCGGCGAGGCCGTAATTGGCTTTTGTAACTTTCCGGGGTGCGCGCTGCGGCTGCTGGGCGGCGGCGGAAAGGGTCAGGAAAAGGACGAGTATGGGGAGGAGTCTTTTCATGGTTTCAGGGTGATTTTGTCGGATTTCAGGCCGTCGCCCGTGACGGTGACGGTAATGGGGCCGGGACCGGTGCGACGGACGATGACGGAGCAGAGTCCGTTGAACGCGTCGATGGTGCGGCTGTAGAAGGGAGTATGGCTGGTCGGGTCCCCGGCGTCGGTGGCGACCACCGTCGCGGGACCGGAAACCTTGAATGTCAATTTGTTATTGGCGGTCGGGACGAAGTCGCCCCTCCCGTCCAGGATGCGGGTGGTGACGTAGGTCAGGTCCTCGCCGGTGTAATCGACCTCCAACGCGGCCTTCGAGGCCTTGCCGGCGGTCTTTACCTCGGTTTCCGCCCAGACGCTGCCGTCCTTGTAGGCGACCACCTTGACGGTTCCGGGCTGATAGACGACGTCGTCCCAGCGGATGCGGTAGCCGTCCTTCGCCTTGCGGCCCTGGGAGACGCCGTTGACGAAGAGTTCGGCCTCGTCGCCGGAGGTATAGACATGGATCGGAGTGACCTGCCCTTCACGGCCGGGCCAGGTCCAGTGCGGGAGGACATGGACCATCGGGAGCTCCGGACGCCAGCGGGCCTGGTACAGCCAGAAGCGGTCCTTCGGGAATCCGGCCAGGTCGATGATGCCGAAATACGAGCTCCGGGAGGGGAGGGGGACATCGGCAATTTCCTGGCCCCAGCCCGCCACCATCCGCTTGAAGGCATCCCGCTCTTCCTCGGTGTGGAAGTTGGTCAGCACGGACGGGTCCATGTTGAAGGGCGTGGGCTCGCCCAGGTAGTCGTAGCCGGTCCAGACGAACTCGCCGGCGCACTCGGGCACCTGGTCCTCGAACTGCCACTCATAATCGGGCTTGGAGGCCCAACCGGGGGCGTAGAGGTCATAGGAACTCACCTGGAAAGGCGCTTCCATCGACCATCCCTTGCCCTTTTCCTCTTCCACCGGGAAACGGTAATAGCCGCGCGTGGAGATGCAGGAGGCCGTTTCGGAGCCGAACACCGGCTGGCCGGGGTGCGATGTTACAAACGCGGCGTATTGATGGGGCTTGTAGTTGAAGCCGTAAGCGTCGATGGTTTTCGCATAACCCTGGCTGGCGGCCCAGGGGTTGTCGTTGCCGGCGGAGGTGGGTCGCGTCGGGTCCTCGCGGTGGCAGATGTCGGTGAGCATCTGCGGAATCCACCAGCGAGTGCTGTCGCCCTGCTCGCCGCACTCGTTGCCGATGGACCAGAGGATGACGGACGGGTGGTTGCGGTCGCGATGGATCATCGACACAAGATCCTTTTCCGCCCACTCGTCAAACAGCTCCGCATAGCCGTGGGCTTTCTTGGGCACGGTCCAGGTGTCCGTGAGCTCGTCCATCACCAGGAAGCCCATCCGGTCGCACAGGTCCAGGAACTCGGGCGCCGGGGGATTGTGCGAGGTGCGGATGGCGTTGCAGCCCATTTCCTTGAGCATTTGGAAGCGGCGGATCCAGGCATCGTCGTTCCAGGCGGCACCGAGGGCGCCCGCGTCGTGATGCAGGCACACGCCCTTCAGGAAGGTCTTTTCGCCGTTGAGGTAGAAGCCGTCGGCCTTCCATTCGGCCTGGCGGAAGCCGAAGGGCGTCTCATACTTGTCCAACACCTCGTCGGGGGTTTCCACGGTCGTGCGGGCCAGGTACATTGTCGGATTTTCCAGGGTCCAGAGATCGACGTCTTTCACTTCGAAGGTCTGGATGACGGTTTTCCCATCCTCGATGTATTCGATGTTGCGGGTTTCGGCGATGACCCTGTCGACCATGACTTTCTGGCCATTCTCGAAGTAGGAGTTCTGGTAGATGATCTGCGTCCGGATCATGCCGACGGTTTTCTCGCCCGCGTGTTTGAGGGTGACCCGGAGGGTGATGTCGGCGTCGGCACGGGGCGTTTGGGGTCGGGGAACATGGAGATACGCGTCGATTTTGGGGTTGGGGCTGTAGAACTTGGACGCCTGGTTTGTGATACTGAACATGTACCGGATTTTCGTGGTAATATAGGTTCCCCAATGGACGACGGAGGTCTTGTTGGTCTTCGTGAGCCAGACATTGCGGTAGATGCCGCCGCCGGGATACCAGCGGGAGGACTCCTCGGGATTGTCGATGTGGATGGCGATTTCGTTCTGTCCGGCCTTCAGCGCGGGGTTCAGGCGGATAGCGAAGGAGGCGTAGCCGTACGGCCAGCCGCCCAGATCGATGCCGTTGACCTCCACCGTCGCATGGGACATCGCGCCGTCGATTTCCAGGTCGATGTCCTTGGTCGCCAGTTCTTCTTCGCTGATTTCGATGGTTTTGCGATAGACGGCCTTGCCCCACCAGGGGAGCTTTCCGCTTTCGCCGGGATATTCCTGCTTGAAGGCGCCTTCCACGCCCCAGTCGTGCGGCAGGTCCACGTCACGGCTCACGCCGTCCTTCTCAAAGGTCCATCCTTCGTTGAACGGGGCGCGGCCCGCGGGCTGGGCCGTCGCGGCGAGGGTAACCCCCGCCAAAGCGATGCAGAGGGCGATTCTTCTCATATAATGCGAATATAAGCTTTTTTTGGTATATTTGCCTCAACTAACCCCCTATTCTTATGAGATTTGCAAAGTTTTTCCTGCTGTTTTCCCTTCTCGTCGCGGCCGCTGCCTGCGCGCCGAAGCAGAAGGACGCGGCAGAGCCCTCCGCCCTCGATGTGATCTTCTCCCGCAAGAGCGTCCGTTCCTACACGGACCAGGCCGTGACCGACGAGCAGGTCGAAATGCTGCTCCGGGCCGCGATGGCCGCTCCGACGGGCATGAACGTCCAGCCGTGGCGCTTCGTCGTCGTCCGTGACCAAGCCGTGAAGGACGCCCTCGCCGGACCCCGCGGCGGCATGATCGCCCAGGCCCCCGTCGTCTTCGTCATCTGCGGTGAAACCACGATGATGCGCAAGCCTTGGGGCCAGCCCGACGCCGAGCCGGAGGAAGTGATGAACGGCCTCTGGGCGCTGGACTGCTCCGCCGCGGCGGAGAACCTCCTGCTGGCCGCCGAAGCCATGGGCCTTGGCGCCGTCTGGACGGCCGCCTATCCGTATGAGGACCGGATGAATCCCATCTGCGAAGCCCTCGGTCTTCCCGCGAACGTCACCCCGCTCTGCGTGATCCCGTGCGGCTATCCGGGCGGTGACGACCAGCCCAAGGACAAGTGGAAGCCGGAGAACATCCACTACGACAAGTGGTGATCCGTCCCGCCGTCGAGGCGGACATCCCTGCCGTGCTGCCCGTCTTCGAGGCCGCCAAGGCCATCATGCGCGCGGACGGCAATCATGAGCAATGGGGCGCCCCCGGATTCCCCGGGGACGCCCTCCTCTTGCGCGACATCGCCCGCGGGGGAGCGTATGTGATCGAAAAAGAATCTATCGTCGGTTACTTCGCCCTCCTTCCTTCCCCCGAACCCACCTACGAATACATCGACGGCGTCTGGCTCACGGACGAGCCGTACGGCGTCATCCATCGCATCGCCAGCTATCCGGACGTTCACGGCATCTTTTCCGCCATCATCGACTTTGCCGCGGAGCGTTATCAGCGCATCCGCATCGACACACACCGCGACAACCGCATCATGCGGCACCTCATCGAGTCTGCCGGCTTCACCTACTGCGGCGTCATCTGGCTCCCCGACGGCACTGAACGGCTCGCCTACGAGCGGTAAAGTGTCGATGGTGGTCCAAGTCGTGGACCACCTTAAGCAAAAATAGGGGTTAAATGCCGACGGTGGTCCAACGAATGGACCACCATAAGCACGAGCTACAACTTTGAGAGTTTCACGCGCAGCACAACCTTTTGGTGTGGTTGCAGGGTGAACGTGTAGCCCACGAGCGACGTCCCGGGATTCGGGGCGTCGGTTTCGTGGAGATACTGCATTCCGTCGATGTCGGGGGTGGAGGGGTCGTAGGTGGTCGGCCAGAGGTGCGGGGTGAGCTCTGGGAGGGAGGTATCCGTCGTGGCGGACAGGAGGCGGTGCTTGCCGTTCATGTAGAGCACGATATGGCCGTCGTAGAGGGTGGCGTTCGCTTCGGAGCACATGGCCCAGCGGACGGCGCAGGTGGAGTCGCCCGCCTGGACGTGGTCCTCAACGATGAGGTCGGCGCCATCGAAAAGGACCTTGCGGGTGTAATTGTCGAGGACATCGTCATACATATGCCCGAGGGAAAGCTCTGCTCCGGCGGGGGTCGATTTTGACGGCCGCTCGGGCTTCAGGGTGCGGCGGAAGGAGACGGTGCGGTTGACCTTCGGGACTTCTCCATTGACAGTCAAGATGTTGTGCGAGAACGGGCCGATGCGGAAAACCTCCCAGCGCTCGCTGTCTTGCAGCATGTCCCAGAGGTCCACGCCGGCGGATTCCAGCGATTCATAATCCTGCATCCCGAGGTCGGTCGCCCAGGCGACGCCGTCGGACTCGAAATAGAACGAGCCTTGGTCGATGTGCGAGTGGCTGGACATCGCGAAACCGCCCTTGACACCCAGGTAATCGTCGTCCCTGGAGATCCAGCCACCGCGGTACACGAAGATGGGCGTTGTGCCGTCGCATTGGAAATAGTGCCCTTTTGGAGGGGTGATTTCGAATTCCGAAGCCTCGGCCAGCGCGATGAGCAGCATCGGGAACAGCCGCTCCTCGCATAAACGCTTGTAACCGGTCTCCTCCATGATGCGCATCTCCGGATACAGGAGGCTTGGATCGCCGATCTTGTTCATCATCCAAGCCTGCATATACTGGCCGGAGGCCTTCCGGTAGGAATCGGAGAAGCTGTAACAGTTTCCCGCCGGGGTGGAGGTGAAGCGGATGAACTCGGCGGAGGCGAGGAAGTCGTCCGCCAGATGCCCGGTCAAGCCGGGCATGACGACCACATTGTCCCCGCCATTGTCGGATGCGCTGAAGGCACTGGCAAGCGCGGATTCGAGCATGATCTGGAAGGAGGTGCCGTAGCCCCAGTAGTTGTAGCCTTCGGGGTAGCCGCCGCCTTCGTAGGCTTTGAAAGCCAGGGGGCGGGCTTCCAGGGATTTTTCCAGCATCGACCTACAGAAGTCCGGGTCCTCTTCCCACACGGCGAGGGCGCCGAAGACCATGCCGGCGTTGCAGACGGGGTTCCAGTTGATTTCGCTCCGGTAGAACCAGGCATCGGCCTCATTCAGCGCCGGTTTCAGGCCCTTGTCGATGATGGCCCGCGCCACCGTCGCCCGTTCCTCGGCCGTCATCTGCCCGTACAGCCAGTCATAGCCGATGGCCGCCGCCATCGTCATTTCCCCGACGTCCAGGAAATGGGAAGGGTTCCAGTCGGAGAACGCGCTCACGGCCAGCATCTCGTCGATGGCCTTCCGCGCATACGCCTCCCCGCCATGGACACGATAGGTATAGCCGAGCCAGAAAATGCGTTTCAGGGCCTCCCGGGAAGTATGCAGCAACCGGCGGCCGACCATCTTCCGCGTCACGACCGGCTCGCTCAGCACCGCGTCGCTGAACGCCACGATGATGCTGTCAGCCTTCTCGAAACTACCCTTGGCGTTCACTTGCGCCCCTTCCCGCATCAGCAGTCGCGGATGGGGGACAGGTTCTTGCGCCCGGATGGTAAACCCGGCCAGCAGTGTCGTTAACAGCAGAAGCTTTTTAATCATTCGGTAACAGCATCAGCGCTTCTAGGAAGTAGTAATCGGCGTAGGTGAGGGGAACGTCGATTTCGGAGCCGGAGGGGAGGTTGCCGACGCCATGCTTCAGGAGAAAACCGCCGTTGGTGCGGGGTTCGGCCAGGTATTCGGGGGAGGCGAGGGTGCGGAGGATGCGTTCGGCGGTCGGGAGCAAAAGGTCATCCAGGCCGGTGGGATTGACGGTATCCTCGTCCCGGACCTCCCACAGTCGCAGGAGACCGGCGGCGATGATGGCGGCCGCCGATGCGTCCTTGTAGTCTGTCTGCGAGAAATCCCAATAGGGGATGCCGTCCTCCGGGAGGTTGTCGATGATCCACCGGGCCAGTTTCCGGGCGGTTTCGATGTACAAGTCGTCGGATGACATGCTCCAGAAGCCCATCATGGCATATCCGTACAAGGCCCAGGCCTGGCCCCGGGCCCAGGCGGAGTCGTCGGAAAAGCCCTGGACGGTCTGTTTTCCGAGGACGCTCCCGTCATCGGCATAGTCGACCAGGTGCCAAGTCGTGCCGTCGGGGCGGAAATGGTTTTTCAGTGTCGTGAGCGCGTGTATTTCGGCAACTTTTTCGTCTCCGTATTCCATCAGCAGCTCCAGGTTCATCATATTGTCGATGATGACGGGGATGTTCCAATCCCCGAAGTTCCAGCTCCGGATGACCCCGGCGGACGGGACGAAGCGGTCGGCCAGTTTTTGCGCGCCTGTTTGGAGGACCCGCTCGATCTCGGCGATCTCTTCCGGACTCTCCGGCCCTTTTTTCACGCAACAATCCCAATATCCGTAACTGCTCATCAGTTGGAAACCGATGTCGTGGTCGGTAGGCATTTCCAGCAAGGCTTTCATCGGGCGGGTCCACCGGACGGCCATTTCCCGGATGCCCTTGTCCTTCGTGTGGTCGTAGATTGTCCACAAAACCCCGGGATAGAACCCGCTGCACCACCAGCCGATGTCGCTGGTCACGAGCGTATCGCCCTGGAAGGTCCGGGGGTAGCTTCCCTCGGGAAGGAGGCTGTCCATATATACGGCTTGCACGCGTGCGAGCTCGAACACGCGGTCGCGAAGCTCAAGGAGGGATTCGTGCCTCTGCGCGTGGGCGAAGGAAAAGGCGGAAAATATCGCAAGAAAAAGGGCCAATCTTCTCATATTTACAAAGATAGCAAATCTCTTTGCCTGTTGAAAACTTTGTTAATTAAATTTTTTTTGCGTACCTTTGCAACCCCAAATTGCGAGAAAGAGACTTCCGCAAGGCGGGACACAATACTTAAATTATTTATTAACAAACATTTATGCCTACTATTCAACAGTTGGTCCGCAAAGGACGCGAGCAGCTCGAAGTGAAGAGCAAGTCTCGTGCGCTGGATGCTTGCCCTCAGAAGCGTGGTGTTTGTCTGCGTGTTTACACGACGACTCCTAAGAAACCGAACTCCGCGATGCGTAAAGTCGCGCGTGTCCGTCTTTCCAACGCCAAAGAGGTCAATGCCTACATCCCGGGCGAAGGACACAACCTCCAGGAGCACAGCATCGTGCTGGTTCGTGGCGGCCGTGTCAAAGACCTTCCGGGTGTCCGCTACCACATCCTTAGAGGAGCTTTGGATACGGCTGGCGTGGATGGACGGACCCAGTCCCGTTCCCTCTACGGTGCCAAGCGCCCGAAGAAATCTAAGAAGTAGTCACC
>JAFYTP010000044.1 GCA_017558775.1 Bacteroidales bacterium
TCTCGTCAAGGAACTCGGTGTCCTCCTGGAGGACCACATTGAAAACGGACTGGTTTCCGACGGGAATCACCTGGGAGGCGTAACCGATGCAGGAAACTTCAATGTTCGCGCCCGCGGGCACGTTAAGACGGAAAGTACCGTCAACATTGGTTACCGCGCCGATGGACGTGTTTCCGACAACCACCACGGCGGCACCGACGACCGGTGCACCGGTGGCATCGGCAACCGTTCCGCTGATGGCACGATTCTGGGCGGTCGCGACCGTTCCCAGGAGGCCCGCTGCGATGATCATCGCGGCGGTCGCCATTCTTGCAAAAAATTGCCTTGTCATAAAGCGTTAATTAGGGTTGGTATAAAAATAAATAGGGTTAAAAGTTTTTCAGGGCGTTATTTTTGTCCAGGACAAATTTACCTTTTCTTGAAACCCAGCCCTTTCATTTGCTGACCGAAATACCTTAATAATCAATCATTACCAAAGAACCAACCGGAGTCCTTAGGACTTTTGAAAGATATTTTAAAAGATTTGAATCGATTTTAAATGGAAAAATTGCTAACTTGCCGTCCAAAGAATGAAAAATGAAAAAGCTAGCCTTTCTGACCCTTCTCATAACGTTTTTCCTGCCCGTTTCAGCCCAGGATTATCCCATACTTTTCAGGAATTACAGCACCGATGACGGCCTCCCCGACAATTCCGTCCGTTCCATCTTCCAGGACAGCGACGGATTGATCTGGCTTTGCACGCGCGAAGGTATCTGTATGTATGACGGAATGCACTTCCTGCAGCTCGAGGACCCTTCCTGCGACATCCTGGACGGCCTGGCGATGAGCCTCGCGGAAGACCGCCAGCACCGGCTGTGGTTCGTCACCACGCAAGGTATCGGCTACCACGACCTGGCGACCGGGGAGAACAAGACGGTCCGCCGGAGTGTCTCCCGCGGCATCGTCGGCGCGGCGGATATCGCCGTGGACCGCAACGGGATGGTCTGGATCGCGAACGAAGACATCTTCTGCTGGGACCCTTCCCGGGAAATGCTCGTGGACTACTCCCCCATCGCCCTCTTCCGGAGCAACTCCGTCGAGGCGGACAGCAACGGCAGCATCTGGTTCCTGTCCACGAACGGGGACATGTACCGGTTCAACAACATCGCCGGGACCTTCGACCGGGTCCGCTCCAGCGGCCTGGGCGAGCGTTTTTCCCGGCAGGACCTCGCCTCTGACAACGCCGGCCACATCCTGTCCACCGCCTACGGCGGCCTGGTGCTCCAGACCGACATTTTCACCAACGCGACGACCACGCTCTACCGGACGGACACCGGCGAAATCCGCTGCATCGTCCCCGAACGCGACGGCCGCTGCTGGCTGGGCACCGAAAGCGGCATCCTCCTGATGGACGGAAACCAGGTCCACACCTTCACCCACGACAAGACCGACCCGGAATCCCTGGCCGGCGAAGACGTCTGGTCCATGCTGCGCGACCGCCAGGGGAACATCTGGGTGGGCATGTTCTACAACGGCCTGGCCCTGCACAAGAACCTCCGGAACCTCGTGTTCCGCCACCAGGGCCGCCAGTCGGGCGGTGACCTCTCCGGCAACATGATCCGTCCGATCATCGTCGTCGACGACGCACACATCCTCGCCGGCGCCGAGGACGGCGGCCTCAACCTGCTGAACCTGACGAACGACACCCTGGAAGACCTGACTTTCCCGGGACCGGACGGCAAGTCGCTCAACATCCAGGGTCTCTGCCTGGACGGGAACGACCTGTGGATCGCCACGTTCGGCAACGGCATGTTCCGGATGGATTTCTCCTCCCGGAAAATCCTGAAGAACTATCTGTCCGACCTGTCCGCCGCCACGGTCTACCGCACCAAGTCCGGCGACATCTATATGGGCACGACCGCGGGCCTGTACCGCTACGACCGCGCGCAGGACCGTTTCCAGTCCTGCCCCGAATTCGGCAGCGCCTTCATCCACGCCATGTTCGAGGATTCCCGCGGCGACCTTTGGATCGGTTCTTACGGCAACGGCGTCTGGACGGGGAAGGACGGGGAATTCCGGCACATCTCCACCGCCGACAAGGCGTTCGGGTTGACCTCTGACTATATTACGTGCATCCGCGAGGACAGCCGTCACCGGGTGTGGGTCCTGACGGAGGCGGGCGGCGCCTGCTACGCCGGGATGGACGAGATCGCTTCCGGCGAGTTCCAGTTCCGGAACATCTCCCGCAAGACCGGTCTCCCCTCCTCCATCGCCTGCTGCATCCAGGAAGACCTGGACCAGGTCCTGTGGATCACCACCACCCACGGCATCGTGAAACTCGCCCCGGACGACCTGACCATCCGGGAAGTGTATCTGGAGGACCGCGGAAACATGCAGAACCAGTATTCCTACGGTTCCGGATGCTCCACGCCCGGCGGCCGGCTGTTCTTCGGTACCAGCCGCGGACTCATCGGCTTCATGCCGTCGGAGCGCTACACCCGGCGCCCGCCGCAACTGTTCATCACCGACATCTCCGTTTCCGGCCCCACCGGCTCCTTCCCCGTGACCGGTCAAGGCCAGTCCACCATCCGGACGGAAAAGATCCGCATCAAGTACGCGGACCTGTCGGCCCTGACCATCCGCTATGCCGCCCCGGACTTCCAGTCCTCCCGGGCCGGCATGTTCGAGACCGTGCTGGAAGGAAGGCGGAAAACCATCCGCAACATCACCTCGTCGGGCGAAGCTGTCTATACGGACCTGTCGCCGGGTGAATACCTGTTCCGCGTGAGCGGAATCGGCGCCCGGAGAGGCGCTACCCGCTCCCTGAAGATCGAGGTCGACCCTCCCTTCTACATGTCCCGGATCGCCATCCTGCTGTACATCCTGTTCCTGGGCCTGCTCCTGTTCCTGCTGGCCCGTCAGTGGGATTTCTACCGGCAGATGAAGATGACCCGGCAGGTGGAACGCCTCCAGGCCGAGACGCAGAAGGAACTCTATGACGCGAAGATCAATTTCTTCACGAACATCACCCACGAGATCCGCACCCCGCTTTCCCTGATCAAGATGCCGCTGGACAAGATCATCGCCAGCGGGAATTACACGGAGAGCAGCCAGCAGGAACTGCTGACGATGCAGAAGAACACCGACCGCCTGCTCAGCCTGACCAACCAGCTCCTGGACCTGCGGAAGATGGAGAAGATGGAGATCAAGCCCACCTTCCTCACGAACGACCTCGGCGCCCTGGTCCGGAAGACCTGTGACCGCTTCGTCAACATGGCGGAGGACCAGCACATCCGGATGGACATCACCCTGCCGGAGACGCCGTTCCCGGTGGACTGCGCCGCCGAAATGGTGGACAAGATCGTCGCGAACATGGTCTCCAACGCCTGCAAATACGGCGACGGCTATGTGCGGGTCGCCCTGGAACCCGTTCCGAACCAGGACCGCGTCCGCATCCGCGTGGACAGCGACGGCGAACGGATTCCGGAGAACGAGGTCGAACAGATCTTCGAGAAGTTCTACCAGGGTACGCCCGCCCGCCAGAGCAAGGGTACCGGACTCGGACTCCCCTATGCCCGGAGCCTGGCGGCCCTGCACGGCGGCACCCTCGTCCTGGACCGTTCCGTGAAGGAATACAACTCTTTCGTGCTGGAACTGCCCATCCATCAGGAAGCCATGGTGGAAATGCCCGCCACCCACGAGAAAGAGGCCGAAGAGACGCACGCGCCCGTCGACAATCTCCTCCACACCATCCTTGTGGTGGAAGACGATCCCGAAATGCGGGGTTATCTCGCGAAGGAACTGTCCGAACTGTACAACGTTCTGGTGGCCGCGAACGGCGAAGACGCGCTGAAACTGGTTGAAAGCCAGCGCATTGATCTGATTGTCAGCGACATCATGATGCCTGGCATCGACGGTGTCGCCCTCTGCAACCAGATCAAGTCCACGACGGAATACTGCCACATCCCGGTCATCCTCCTGACCGCGGCCGTGGGTATGGAAACCCGCATCGAGACGCTGGACGCCGGCGCCGACGGCTACATCGAGAAGCCGTTCGCCATCGAGCTGCTCCAGGCGAACATCGCCAACCTGTTCAAGAACCGGGAAATCGCGAACCGCCAGTTCACCCAGTCCCCGCTCACGCACTTCAACTCGATGGTGACGGGCGGCATGGACCAGGAATTCATGGAACGGCTGCATGAGACGGTGATGAAGCACCTGGCCGAACCCGACCTGAACATCGAGACGCTCACCTCCGAACTCGGCACCAGCAAATCCACCCTCTACCGCAAAGTAACGGCCAACACGGGCCTCAACATCAATGAGTACATCCGTGTCAGCCGTCTCAAGAAAGCGGCAGAGATGCTTTCCAGTCAGAAGTACCGGATCAGCGAGGTGGCTTATATGACGGGATTCTCCTCCCCGTCCTACTTCGCCACCTGCTTCCAGAAACAATTCAACGTTTCACCTTCTTCGTTCGTTAAAGGTCTTAAAGGCTGAGATTCCTGAAGGTCTCGCCCCAGATTAAATATCCGGTGTTACCGGCGATGGTGCCCTCGTTCTGACCCCAGAGGAAGGGCCAGTCGTCGTAGTTCTCGAAGTGGTCCGGGTGGCGGAAGAGCAGGCCGGGGGCCATGTTGCCGGGGATGAAGGAGAAGTCGGCCCGGTTGTTTCCGTAGAAGACCTGCTTGGGGCGCGCCGCGCCGACGGCGGCCACCCAGGAGTAGTTGTGGTACGGATGGCAGCCGAACAGCCAGGAAGGAACCTTGTAGATGTGTTCCTTGCCGATGATGTCGGGATAGTGCCGATACGCGTTGCACACGGTGGTGCCGAAACCGGTCACCTGGCCGCCGCCCGCCCAGTTGCCGAGGCCGATCGGAATGCCGTAGGGATTGTCCTCCTCCAGTTGCAGGATATAGTCGCGGTACTGCTCCACATAGGGGCGGAGTTTCTCCTTATACGCATCATCCAGGTACGGAATGGCCTCCAGGGCCGCGCTGATGGCGCCCATCGGCATCCGCTCCAGGGCCGGCCAGACGGCGGCCGTGAACTGGTCCAGATACTTGGGATCCTTCGTGGAAACGTATAACTGGAGGGAGGTGGAGAAACTGCCGGCCGCATTGAAGCGACGGCGGTTGCGGGCTGTGGTATCGGTCGCCATCAGTTTCGTCCCCTCCTCCTGGAGGCGGATGGACTGCTTCAGGGCACGCTGCGCCAGAGCCGGGTCGTAGTCGGCCAGGACGCGGCTCGCGGCCGCGAACATCGTCGCCGCCTGCAGGTCCAGGCCAGGATTCCGGCTGGTGAAAGCCCACATGTCGTCCGGGGTGCCGCTGGACTTGCCGTCGGCGGACTTCTGGTAGGGTTTCAAGCGCGGGTCGTAGTGCAGGCCGTCGGTGATGCCGGCCGCATCGCCCAGGTGGTGGTAATTGTCCAGGACCGAATTCGACAGCGTCTGGGCCATGTGGCCGATCTGCTCGGCCTGCGCCACGAGGTTCAGGACGCCGTGCTCGATGTACTGGAGGATATCCGGCGTTCCGTCAGGCCGATGGAGCTCCACATAGCGCTGTTCCTCGCTGACAAAAGTCTCGTCCCGCTCCGAGCGGAACTGCTCCCACAGGGTGATGAGGTTCATCACCACGCTGATGTTGGAGCCCGTCTCGATGTCAAAGTCGCCGGCGTCGAAGAAACCACCCACATTCAGGCCGGGAATGAGTTCCAGGGCCTTGTACTTCGTGTCGGTCGTGGGTCCCTGCCAGTGCAGGTCGAAGTGGTCCGTACTCGGCGGGGCCTGCAGATAGCCCTCCTTGAACGGCTCGCCGTGCCAGAGGCGGTAGCCCTCGTGGACGGCCATGTGGTTCAGATGGACGGGAATCCAGACATCGCTCGTCGCCACCGTGATCTTGTCGTACACGGACGGGTCGATGATGAAGTTCCCCGTCTGCACATCTCCGTAACGGATGAAATAGACGCCGGGTTCGGACAGTTTCGAGAAATCGAACTTGGCGTAGTTGTATTTATAATACTCGCCCCAGACCTTCACGGGACCGGAGAAAGCCTCGCTCGCGGAACCATCGGCCTCCACCTTCCACACGGAAGCCTTGGCCTTTACCTTATCTTTCTTATCGAGCTCAATAACGGCAACCTTCGGCTGATCAGGCACATAGCCCATCTGGGAGAAGCCCACGTTGGGTTCCCGGATCCAGCCCGGGACGGCATTCGGCTCCACGGTCCAGGTGAGGACCTTGCCGGTCTGGCCGGCCGGGAGGACGCTCCGCAGGACGAACCAGCCGTTCTGGGCGAGCATCCGGCCGTCATAGAGGCTGAGCTCGCTCTCGCTGGTGATCTTCACCATCCGCTGCGGGTCGTCCGGCGCGAGGAGGAATTCGTGGCCCGAATTGAGCGGCAGTGCCTCGATGAACTCGCCGGTGCCCCGGTCGTCATAGGTCCGGTAGCCCTTAAACTGACGGACTTTCTCTTCGTTGGGACGGGTTTTCGTGTCACTCACCGCATAGCGCGGGAAGCGGTTCGGCTTTTCATCGACCAGATAAGCCTTGTTCCAGTACTGCGAGGGAAGGAATTCCAGGTTGAAGCCCGCCTCTCCCGCCAGGGCGTCCGGCACCGGCTTGTCCAGGAAGACGGAGATTTCCACGGCCTTTCCCTTGGCCGTCACGACGACGCGGGAATCGAAGTCATACCAGTCGTACCGGAGGCCCACCTCGATGCTGTTGGCGAGGGAGTCGACGGTGCGGGAGGTCATCGTGGGGACGAGGTCCCACTGCTCCGGGGTGGGGCTCAGGCGGACGGCGCCGCCCTGGACGGTCCGCACCCCGTGGTGCACCACCTCGATACCGGAATTCTTTTCGTCGTTGAAGCCTCCGTTGAAGGCGTTGCTGTACACCAGGACGTTCACGCCCTGGCGCTCGAAATACCCGAGATCGTTGAGCCGGAGGTCCGTAGTTTTAGGTTGACAGGCGGCCGCGAGGAGCGCGACGGCGGCAAGGAGATGGAAAGGTTTCATATACATGTGGTTTGACTTCCGCAAGATACGGGGATTCCGGCGGACGGTATAGCAACTTTGTTGCAAATAGTGTCAGTTTTGACTCATGGCACCCCCGAGTGAAGGAAGGTTGCGGGGAAAAGATTATCTTTGTGATATAAAGAACCACTGATTATGCGCGCATTTTCCATCGCTGCTTTGGCGGGACTTCTTCTCGCCGCCTGCACTTCTTCCGCCCGTCCCGCGGAACAGGACGGAACCGACCTCTGGCTCGCCGCCGGAAGGCCTTATTCGGAGGTCCTCGCTTCGGTCCAGACCGCCATCGACCCGGCCCTGCCGGCTGAGGGATTCCACATTTATGATGTCGATGGTTCCCGCCACATCGACGCCGGTTCCGAAGCCGGCCTGCGGTACGGCGTCTATGCCCTGCAACGGGCGGAGGCGCTGGGACAGGCGGGCCCCGGCATCGACCTGCAGGAAAAACCTTTCTATGACCTGCGGCTGTTGAACCACTGGGACAACCTGGACGACACCGTGGAACGGGGGTATGCGGGACTGTCGATGTGGGAGTGGACCGCGCC
This sequence comes from Bacteroidales bacterium, assembly GCA_017558775.1. Classification (GTDB taxonomy): domain Bacteria; phylum Bacteroidota; class Bacteroidia; order Bacteroidales; family UBA932; genus Cryptobacteroides. Next base: position 7,558 of record JAFYTP010000044.1, read on the forward strand.
GGATGTCCCGGAGGAGCGCATCCGCCACTATGGCGAGCTGTGCGCGTCCGTCGGCATCAACGGTTCCGTCCTCAACAACGTGAATTCCAATCCGCTGGTCCTGGACGCCGAGCATATCGCCCGTGTGGCGAAGATTGCGGACATTCTGCGCGAATACGGCATCAAGACATACCTCTCCATCAAATGGACCAGTCCCATCGCCCTGGACGGCCTGAAAAGCGGCGATCCGCTGGACCCGAAGGTGCGGGCCTGGTGGAAGGACAAGGCCGCGGAGATTTACGCGGCGATCCCGGACTTCGGCGGTTTCCTCGTGAAGGCCAATTCCGAGGGCCAGGCCGGTCCGCAGGACTACGGCCGCACGCACGCCGACGGTGCCAACATGCTCGCCGAGGCCTTGAAGCCCTACGGCGGCATCGTGATGTGGCGCGCCTTCGTGTACGCTCCCACGAGCCCCGACCGCGCGAACCAGGCCGTGGAGGAATTCCTGCCGCTGGACGGCCAGTTCGCGGACAACGTGATCGTCCAGATCAAGAACGGACCGGTCGATTTCCAGCCCCGCGAGCCCTTCAGCCCGCTGTTCGGCAAGCTTCATAACACGAAGATGATGATGGAGTTCCAGATCACGCAGGAGTACCTGGGCTTCTCCAACCACCTGGCCTATCACGGTACGACCTGGGAGGAATGCCTGGACGCCGACACCTACCGGGACGGCCCCGGCTCCACGGTCGCGAAGATGGTGACCGCCATCGCGGGCGTCGCCAACACCGGCCAGGACGCCAATTTCTGCGGCTACGTGTTCGCCCAGGCCAACTGGTACGCCTTCGGCCGCCTCGCCTGGAATCCGGAACTGAGCGCGGAGGAGATTGCCGATGAGTGGGTCCGCCAGACCTTCCTGAAACCCGAGGGCCTTTCGGACAAGAAGTTCGACAAGAAGTTCGTGGAACCCGTCAAGGGTATCCTGATGGCCTCCCGCGAGGCGGTGGTCGATTACGAGATGCCGCTGGGCCTGCACCATCTGTTCGGCGGAACGCACTACGGGCCCATTCCTTGGGACCGGATGCCGCCCCGCCCGGACTGGCAGCCGCCCTATTACCACCAGGCCGACAGCGCCGGCATCGGCTTCGACCGGACCGACACGGGCTCCGGCAACGTGGACCAGTACAACGAACCGCTGAGATCGACCTTCGCCAATCTGGAAACCTGCCCGGAGAACCTCCTGCTGTGGTTCCACCACCTGCCCTGGGATTACAAGCTCTCTTCCGGACGGACGTTATGGGACGAGATTTGCCTGCATTACGACACGGGCATCAGCCAGGTAGAGGCGTTCAGGTCCACCTGGGAGGAGCTGAAACCGTATGTATCGGCCTCCCTCTTTGAAGAGGTCCAGACCAAGCTCCTCATCCAGCGGAACGACGCGGAATGGTGGAGGGATGCCTGTGTGGGCTATTTCCAGAAGGTTTCCGGCCTTCCGCTCCCGGCCGAAGTGCGCCCGCTGCGCGTCCCTGTGGATACCTTGATGAAGTCGCTGCTCCGCTCCGACAAGCTGGGCATGCCTGTTTTTGACGATGAGTACCGGGTGGTCATGGACAAGATGCGCCCGTTCCGTAGAAGGATGCAATAAACCATTGATTATGAAGAGGTTTTTCCTTTTTCTGGCGGTAGCTTTCACCGCTCTTGACTGTTTCGCGCAGACCCGCGACTGGGTCACCACCTGGGCCACCGCCCTGCAAATCGCCGAACCGCACAACCGCCCGCCGGAGCCCGGCCTGGCCGCGAACTCCTTCCGGCAGATCGTGCAGGTTTCCATCGGCGGTAAAGCCATCCGGCTGCACCTGTCGAACCTGTTCAACGCGGATCCGACGGATATCCTGGGCGTGGAAGTCGCCGTGGCCAAGACGATGGGCGCGAGCCCGGAAATCGACGAAAGCACGACCGTCAAACTGACCTTCGACGGTCACCCGTCCGTGACGATGGCGCCGGGCGCTTCCGTGGTCTCCGATCCGGTTCCCTTCCCGCTGGAAGACCGGATGAATCTGGCGATTACGATCCAGTACGGGCGGATCTCATCGACCCTCCTGACCAGCCATCCGGGTTCCCGGACGACGTCCTATATCGCGGACGGGTACACCTCTGATTTCTCCGCGCCGATTGCCGAGACAAATCATTGGTACACCATCAGTTCCATTGACGTGAAGCCTCGCCGAAAGAGCGCCGCAATCGCCGTGCTCGGCGATTCCATCACCGATGGCCGCGGCACCACGACGAACGGGCAGGACCGCTGGACGGACCAGCTGTCCAAGTCCCTGCTCTCCGATCCCGCCACCCGGAACCTTTCCGTGCTGAACTTCGGCCTGGGCGGCAACTGCATCCTGCGCGGCGGCCTCGGCCCCACCGGACAGAGCCGCTACGCCCGTGACCTCTTCGGCCATCCCGGCGTCAAGTATGTCATTCTGTTTGAGGGAACTAACGATCTCGGCGGCAGCCGCAACGGCATGGCCACCGCGGAAGGGATCAAAGAGGTGTGGGCGAAGATTGTCGAGGAGGCGCACGCCATGGGCATCAAGGTCTTCGGCGCCACCGTCACGCCCGTCCGGGGCAACGGCTACTATTCCCCGGACCACGAGGCGGGCCGCGTCGCCCTGAACGAATGGATCCGCACGAGCGGCGTTTTCGACGGGGTCATCGACTTTGACAAGATGGTGGCGGACCCGAACCAGCCCGACCGGCTGGACCCGGCCTTCCTGTACGAGAACGACTGGCTGCACCTGAATGCCGCCGGTTACGAGAAAATGGGCTGGGGCATCGACCGGAAACTATTCCGGTAACTGCTCGTTCATCATCCTCCAGTAGTAATACCAGTAGGTGTTCTTGAAGGCGGTCGGATTCTTTCCGAAGCGCCCCATCCGGTCCACGTTCGAGACATCGACCCCATAGCCGGCGACCTCTTCCGGGGTCAGCCGGCCTTGCTGGCTGAGCCAGATGAGGATGGCTTCGTGGTACAAGCGGGCGGGAATCCGGTCCGGCTCGTAATCCCGGATGAAACTATCCAGGTCGTAGCACAGCAAATCATAGCAAAGCAGATAGTTGCGGGCCGTCACATTGGTGGAATCCGCTTCGAGCAGCCCCAGCAGGACGGCTCTCGGATTCTCCGCCTGGTGGACGAAATCCTTTCCGGTCAATTTTGCCCGGTCTTCCGCCAGTTTTTCCTGAAGGGAACCATCCTGGCGTCCGGGCATCATGCGCCGGGCCCATTTCCGGTAAAACAGCGTCCCGCTGAGCATATTCAAGTATTTCTGTGCGGCGGCGTCTTCGCCCGTGATCAGGTTCACCCGGGCCAGCCGGGTGACAAAGCGGACACCCGTGTGCCGGGGAGATGCCTGCAAAGAAGTGATGGCGCTCTGCTCCGCCATCGTCATATCCCCCAGCTGGAACCAGGCCTCCCCCGCTAAAGTGTTGGTGAAAATCGCCCGGTCAGCCGAGACCGGGAAAAGGAGGGAAAATTGGTGATTCTGCGAGTGATTGAGCAGCGCGTTCCCCAAGTTCCCTTTCATCGCTTGGGCGAGATTGTAGCAGTAGCTCGCCTCCTCCATGTACAGGTCTTTCTCCGAGAGTTTCAGGACCTTGTCCCAATGCTCCCGGGAAACCTCGATGTCCAGGCCAATCATCCGTTCGTCATCCAGCTTGGGTGTGCCCCATAGCCGACCGTATTGCGGATGATACGGAGAAGCGAGTGCCCATGCTCCGAAAGCGAGAAAAACCGCCACGGCGGCGCCCTGGAGCCAGACCCGCTTGAACTGCAGCGCAAGCAACACCAGAGAAAGATACCCTAGGACAACAAGCGTATAGCAAGTCATATAGTTGTTGCCGGTTTCCCGCATAAATGACCACAAGAAGACGACCGCCGCGATGATCAGGGAAGGCCAATGGCTCAGGAAGCGCCGGCAGATCCGGTACATGACCATGCCGATGGCCGTCAGCAGCAGCGCCACGAGGAGTGGTCCGACGACCGGAAGGCCGAAAAACTGCTCCAGGAAATCGCCGCCCAGCCGGGCCAGCCAGCCGGCACCCCGGTAGGTCCGGGCGATATGGTCACCGTCCCAGAGGAACAGGTCCAACTGCTCCCGCCGCATCAGGTGGTAGGGGTAGGCGAACTGGAAGAAAAAGAAGCTTCCGAGGAACGCCAGGGCCGTGCAGATGGGGCCGGAATGCAATCTGTCTGCCTTCATGATCATGCTGCAAAGATGGGCTTAATTTCGCACTTTTCAAAAGAGAAAGGGCGGCTTCTCCATAGCCGCCCTTTCCGTCCATACCAATCTATTATACCAATTATATTAACCTTATATGGACTTGGCTCTTATTTGACGGGATAACCCGGATTCTGATAGGCTTCCTTCGCGGCGTCATCCATCTGCATGTTATCCAGCTGACCCTGCGGGATCGGGCGGAGATAGTGGAACTTCTGGATGGTGCGCGTAACGGTCGCCGGGGTGTGATCGGCCTTACCGGGGCCGCAGATCGTGTACTTGGCGGCGCGCTTGTCCCAAGTCTGCGTACGGACCAGGTCGAACCAGCGGAAACCGTCGCCGAAGTACTCGCGCATGCGCTCGTCGAGGAGGTAGTCGATGGTGATGGTCGACGGCGTAGCGGCGGTCAGATCAGCGCTGAAATCAGCGTCGTAAGGCTCGTCCCAGTTGACCTTGTAGGACCACTTGCCGGCGCGGGCGCGCAGGACGTTGACGAGGTCGCGGGCGGACTTGCTGCCAGTGGCACCCTTGACGGCGGCCTCCGCGGCGATGAAGAAGAACTCGGAGAACTTGGCGATGTTGAACGGACGCGTGTGGGCGGCGTTCGGCTGGCCGGTTCCGCTCGTGTTGGTGCGGTACGGGCCGAGCTTCCAGATCTTCGGGTACATCAGGCGGCTGACACCGCTCGGATTCACCACGTAGTAGTCGTAGTTGGGGCTCACGCCGAGCATGGAGATACCGGCGTCGTTGCTGTACTGCACGCTGGCGTCTTCCTCGTCAAGATACACCAGGAAAGCCTGGTTCTTGCCGATGTGGGCGTTGTTCGGGCCGACGACGTACTCCGCCGGATTGCCGCCGCGGTCCCAGTTGGTGCGGAAGACATAGACGAAGGTGCCGTCATAGCGGGAATCCTTGTCACGGTCGATGAAGGTGGCGATGGCCTCCTGGGTCGGAGCCATACGGCTCCAGGGACGGCCGCAGTACTGCTGGTCGGTACGGAGCACCGGGTTGATGCGGGCGCCGGTGTTGGCATCGGCCTGCATGTTCGGATAGTTCCAGTTCATCATCCAGCCGGCGAAGTTGTCCATGCCGCCACCACCGCTGTAGCTGAGGCTGGCGCCGTTGTACTGCTCGGAATCCTCGGTATGGTCGGCATAGAGCATGATCTCCTGGTTGCGGTCGTGGGCGCCGTCGCTCACCTCATAGAAGTGCTCCATCAGGCCGTAGGGGCCCGGGTTGTTGATACCCTGCAGGGACAGGTCATAGGCCTGCTGGAAGTACCACTTGGCGTCGTGGCCGTCCGGATCGGTGCGGCTGCACTCCGGATAGGTCGGGATCTGGTTCGGGTTCTCCAGCCACCAGGCATAGGTCAGATAGGCCTTGGCCAGGTACAGGCGGGCGACGTTCTGGGTGAGGGTGCCCGTCAGACGGGGATTCACGGGAAGGTCGTTCATCGCGGTCACGAGGTCCGGGAAGATGGCCTTGGTATAAACCTCAGGCACGGTGTTGCGCACGGACTCGCGGACCGGCTTGCTGTTGAAAGCGAGTTCGCCGGCGCCCAGGTCGAGCGGCACGCCGCCGAACGTCTGGACGAGCTGGAAGTAGTCGAAGGCGCGGAAGAAGCGGGCCTCGGCGATCATCGCCTTGTCCAGGCCCACGGCCTCGGCGTTCTCGATGATGCCGCTGGCGGTGTTGATATACGTGAAGGCGTTGCCCCAGAGGTTGTCACTGCGGGAGGTGCTGGCGTTCAGGGTGCCGGCGTCGGACATGTCGGCGTCCTTGAAGTTGCCGTCGGCGGACTGGCCCCAGGTGGCCTCGTCGGTACCGGTGGTCAGGATGTTATAGTAGTAACCGTTGCCGTAGAGGTAGCGGAGCTGGCCGTACAGGGCGGTCAGACCGCCTTCCACACCCATCGAGGTGGTGAAGAAATCCGGGGTATAGTTGGTCTTCGGGTGCTCCTCGAGGATCTTCGTGCAGGAAGAGAGGGCGAGGGCGGCTCCGGCGATACCCAATGCGATTTTAGCAATATTTTTCATGTCGCGGATTCGTTTAGAAGGTTAAATTCACACCGAAGAGGATGTTGCGGGTGTTCGGCGTATTGTAGCCCACATAGGACAGACGGCTCGGGCCCGGACGGCCGGAAGCGGTGGAACCGCCGTTGGCGTTGGGTTCCGGATCGAGGCCGGTCTCGCGGGTATAGTCGGAGAAGAGCACGATGCCCGGGTTCTGCAGGGTGGTGTAGACACGGAGATTGTCGATGCCGGCGCGCTTCAGGGCAGGGATCTTGTCGAAGCGGTAGCCGAGCGTGATCGTGCGGATCTTCAGGTAGGAGCCGTCGAAGTAAGCCAGGGTGGAGGCGTACTTGGGGTTGTCGCTGCTCACGAGGGAGCCCGGACGCGGATAGTGTGCGTTCTTGTTCTCCGGGGTCCAGTAGTCGACGTCAATCTGGCCACGGCGGCCGGTGAGCATGTTCAGGTAGGAGTTGCCGCTGTGCAGGGAGGACAGCAGGATGCCGCCCGCCTGGAAGGCGCCGATGACGGAGAACTCGAGGTTCTTCCAAGTCACGTTGGTGTTGAAACCGCCCTGGAAGGTGGCCTCGGCGTTGATCGGAACGCGGTCGTTGGAGTCGATGGCGCGCACGGGGGCGCCGTTCTCGTCGTATTCGCCGTGGTACTTGACCTTGATGGTGCCGATGGCCTGCTTCATACCGTTGACTTCGGTGCTGGGCTCGAGGATGTCCATGTAGGGATCGCCCTCCTGCCACAGACCGTCGTACTCGTAGTCGTAGAGGCAGTTCAGCGGATAACCGACGAACCAGGCGTTGCCTTCGTCGCGCTCGGTACCATCGGCCAGGGCGACGAGCTTGTTGCGGTTGGCGTAGATGTTCATGCCGGCGGTCCAGGTCCAGTCACGGGTTTCGAGGATGGTGCCGTTGAGGGTGAGTTCGAGACCACGGTTCTGGGTCGCGCCGATGTTGGCGGTGGTGGAGCTCACGCCGGAGGTGGAAGGCAGGCCGAGGTTGAGGAGGATGTCCTTCGTGGCCACGCGGTAGTGCTCGAGGGTACCGCGGAGACGGCCCTTGAAGAAGCTGAAGTCGAGACCGAAGTTCCAGGTCTGGGAATACTCCCAGCCGAGGTCCTCGTTCGGTAGGGTGGACACATAGTAACCGGTGCCGTAGTTCGAGCCGAAGTTGTACACCATCGTGCTCAGACGGCCGAGGGTGGCGTAGGCGGCGATGGCCTGGTTGGAGGTTTCACCGTAGCCGACGCGGAGTTTCAGTTCGTCCAGCCAGCCGCGGGTGCTGCTCATGAAGGACTCGTTGTGGATGTTCCAACCGACGGAGACGGCCGGGTAGGTGTGCCACTTGTGGCCGGTGGCCAGGCGGGAGGAAGCGTCGGAACGGACAGCCGCGGAGAACATGTAGCGGTCGTCATAGGTGTACATGAGACGGCCCATGTAGGAGATGAGGCCGGTCTGCGTGTAGCTGCCGCCGTTCACGGTGATGTCGGAGGCCACGGCGCTGCCGATGTTGTAGTACTGGAAGAGTTCGTTCGGGATGTTCTTACCGGAGATGGACTGGCCGGTGGAGGTCGTCTGCTCGGCGGAATAGAGGCCGACGGCGTTCACGCGGTGCTTGCCGAAGATCTTGTCATAGGTGAGCAGGTTCTCGACCGTCCAGTTGCGGGTGTCGTTGAAGGACCAGGAGGCGCCGTTGGGGTTGGTGGCGGAGCCGTTCACGCCCACGCCGGTGAAGGAACCGCCCTTGGAGTTGCGGTAGTTCAGGCCCACGCTGGCCTTGTAGGAGAGGCCGTCGATCCAGGGGAAGTAGAACTGGAGATAGCCGGTGTTGTAGGTGGCGATGGACTTGGACTCGTTCACCCAGACACCCTGGGCGGTGAGGTCTACCACGCGCTCGCGCGTTACGATATATTGATCGTTATCGGAAGGCATGTTGATGCGCCACTTGAGGTTGCCGTCCGTGTCGTAGGGAACCACGAGCGGGGACTTGGACAGGGCGGCGTACATGTCGACCTGGTTACCGGTGTTGGTGGCGTAGCTGGTGTTGGTGGAGAAACCGATGCGGAACCACTGGCCGATGCGCTGGTCCACGCCGCCGCTCAGGGCGATGCGGTCGTATCCCTGGGTGGGGATGACGGCTTCGTCATTGTAATAGGTGGCGCCGAAGCGGTAGCTGCCGCTCTTGGTGCCGCCGGAAACGTTGAGGTCGTAGTTCTGGGTGTAGCCGGTGCGGTAGAGGAGATCCTGCCAATCGGTGTACTGGTCGTCGGACTCGTCCAGGGTGTTGGTGTACTGGCCGGCCATCTGACGCATCTTGATGTACTTCTCACGCGGCATCATCGGGTACTTGACGGCCTTCTTGACAGTCGCATAGGAGTTGAAGGAAATCTTCGGAGCCTGGCCCTCGACACCCTTGTAGGTGGTGATGAGGATGACACCGTTGGCACCGCGGGAACCGTAGATGGCGGTGGAGGCGGCGTCCTTGAGGATGTCCATGCTCTTGATGTCGCTCGTGGAGATGTCCGTGAGGGAACCCATGAACGGCATGCCGTCCAACACGATGAGCGGGTCGTTGGAAGCGGACAGGGAACGCTGGCCGCGGATGCGGATCTGCATCGAGGAACCCGGCTTGGAGTTGGTCTGGGTCATCTCGACACCGGCGACGCGGCCTTCGAGGGCGCGCGTGACGTCACCGGCGGGGACGGCGCGGAGGTTGTCACCGCCCACGGAGACGATGGAACCGGTCACGTCCGTGCGACGCGCGGTACCATAACCGATCACGACGGTGGCGTCGAGCTGCTCGGCGTCATCGGCGAGGACGATGTCGATCCGGCCACGCGCCTGCACGGGAATCTGTACGGTGGTGTAGCCCATGCAGGACACTTCTAGAGTCGCGGACGGACTCACCTGGAGGGCATACGTACCGTCGACACCCGTGACGGCGCCGGTCGAAGAGTTGACAACCATCACGGCAGCGCCGGGGATGGCCACTCCGCTCTCGTCCGTAACCGTACCGGTGACGCGGATGGTCTGCGCGAGGGCGAAGACCGGCAGCATCAGGGCGACAGCCAGGGACGCAAGCGTTTTCTTAAGGTTAATTCGCATAGTGATTTAGAATTTAATGTTGATTAAGTTGGTCAGCTTGGGTTTTTGCAAAAATAGAGTCTTTGCAAACGTTTGCACACTCCGGATGTAACAATAGTTATAAGATTTGTTCCATGCCGTTTGAGAGTCGAAAAGAATTAGTATTTTTGTACCAAACCCGAAACAAAAATGAAAAAACGCCTGATTATCTTCGTCTTACTGACCGTCTTCGCCCTCCCGGCCTTCGCGCAGACATCCCGTCTATATACCTCGGAACTGGGTCTCCCCAACTCGCAGATCAACCGGATCGGCCAGGACGGGCGCGGGTTCCTTTGGGTATGTACAGAAGGCGGTCTGCTGCGTTTCGACGGCGTGAATTTCGAAGAATTCCGGCATGACCAGAACAACGACTTCTCCCTCCTCAGCGACTCCGTCCACGACTTCTGCGAGGACGACCGCGGCGTGAAATGGGTCGGGACGGCTTCCGGGCTGGCGGTCTTCGACTCCGAGCACAGCCGGTTCGACCGCTTCGACCTGCAGGACAAGCGGCAGCCGGAGTCCCGGCAGTTCATCGGCAAGCTCATCCTCGTTCCCGGGCGGACGGGGGGCAGCCTTCTTTTCGTCATCACGGGCGGTTCGGGTATCTATGTCATCGACACGGCACAGCAGAAGGTGCTGGATGAGAAACGGGAAAAGATTTACGCGTCCGTTCCGGACGAACATATCAGCACCGCGATCCTGGACGCCAACCGCCGGCTGTGGATCGTCCCGGACAAGAACGGCCTTCCGACCGTCCTGAATGTGGACAGCCTGGAACCCTGCACGGACGTGCGCTGGGAAGCGGATTTGATTCGGGTGGCCGATGACCTGCACATATCGGCCCTCGCCGAGGATCCGGTCACGCACAATCTGCTGATCGGGTCGGACCATGGCCTTCTCGTCTTTGATAATGGTACGGGCACGGTGCGCCACGCGCGCGGGAAGACCGCCGCGAAAACGGCCATTTCCAGCGCCATTTTCAACAACCAGGCGCGCCCGGAAGACGGTCGCACCTTCCTGCTGGGCCACGAGGACGGCGGCCTGCTCCTGTTCGACACCGCGACGGAAGAGGTCCGGCCGGGCATCCTCCCCTCCATGCGACGCACTTCGGAGAACTGGAAAGCGACCACGATGTTCGAGGACAACCAGGGCAATGTGTGGCTGGGCATCTACCAGAACGGCCTGCTCGTGGCGCCCAAGTCGATGTTCGGCTTCTCCTATCTCGGCTTCGACAAGAACGGGATTCCCGGGCAGAACACCGCCTGCGTGATGTCTCTCTATGACGACGGAAAGCGGCTCTGGGTGGGTACCGACGGCGCCGGCCTGTTCTGCACGGAACCGGGCGGGAGACAGCGGAACTTCAACCGGGACAATTCCGGGCTCACCAATAACGCAGTCATGTGTGTCGAGGGCGACAAGCATGGAACCCTCTGGATCGGAACCTATCTGGATGGCCTGTTCTATATGGATTCCGGCGGAAACATCCGCCTCTTCCCGGAACAGAACCGCCTCGGCGCGACGAGGATCCGCACCCTGGAATACGACGCGAAACGGGACCTGCTGTACGTGGGCACCTACGGCGCCGGACTCGTGGTCATCGACCCGAACCAGCTCAAGGTCGTTTCCTCGGTCGTCGACGAAGAGTATCTGTGGATCAGCGCTTTGCATCTGGACAAGAGCGGTCTCCTCTGGGTGGGCACTTACAACGGACCTTTCCAATACGAGGCGGAAACCGGGCAAATCGTTCCGTTCCAGTCCGAGGAAGGACGCCCGAGAATCTATTCCATCGCCAGCGACGACGAGGGGAAGATCTGGTTCGGTACGGGAGACGGCGTGGTGTGCATGGACGCGGAAGGGACGGTCCTGAAGCGGTACACCGAAAGCGACGGGCTGGCCAACAATGTCATCCGTGATATTGTTCCCTTCCAGACGGGAAGCGTGTGGATCTCCACGGCCGGCGGTCTTTCGCGGCTGAACCCGAAGACGGGCGCCATCACTTCCTTCCATGCCTCCGACGGCCTCCAGAGCAATGAATTCCGCTCCGGCGCCGTCGCCCAGTCCGCTTCCGGATTGCTGTATTTCGGCGGCACGGGCGGCGTGACCGCCTTCTCGCCCCGACTCATCGACGGCAGCAGGCACAAAGTGCCGCAGGTGTACCTTTCCCGCCTGCGGGAACTGGAACAGGAGATCGAATACGATCCCAACCTGGGCAGCGCCAACCTCATCGACAAACACATCTCGGAAGCCACCCGCATCCTGGTTCCGACGGGCACCGACCTGTTCTCCCTGACTTTCTCCGTGCCGGAGTACACCAACCCGATGCGAATGGCTTTTGCCAGCCGTCTCAACGGGCTCGATTCCGACTGGAAGAACGTCCCTTCGGGCCGACGGACGGTGACTTATACCAATGTGCCTCCGGGGCACTACACCTTCGAGGTGAAAGCATATTTCGAAGGAATGACGGAGGAGTATTCAATCAGAAGCATCGACATTAAAGTGGAAGCGCCCTGGTACCGGACGGGATGGGCCTATGCGGCATATCTGCTGCTGCTTTCGGGCATCGGCTACATCCTTTACCGCCTGTGGCGTCGCAGGGAACAGCGCAAGCAGGAAATGAAGGACGCCGAACTGAAGGAACTCCGGCTCGGGCTGTTCACCAACCTCACGCACGAGATCCGCACCCCGCTCACGCTGGTGATGGGCCCGCTCCGCACACTGCGAGAGTCCGAGCAGGATCCCGCCCAAAAGGACACCTACAATCTGATGTACCGTAACTGTCTCCGTATCAATCGCTTGGTAAACCAGCTGATGGACCTGCGCAAGGTCGATGCGGGGCAGATGCCGATGCATTTCCGGCAAACGGACCTAGTCTATTTCATCAAGGACATCATGAAGTCCTTCTTCACCCTGGCCAAGAGCAAGAACATCCGGTTTACGATCGATCCTGCGCGGGAGGAGGAGCTCCTATGGATCGACCAGGGCAACTTCGACAAGATCATCTACAACATCCTCTCGAACGCGTTCAAACACACCCCGGACGGCGGCCGGATCCATCTGTCCATCTCCGCTCCCCTGCCCAACCGCAACCTGCTGCGGGCGGATGTCCGGGAATACGTGGAGATTTCCGTCTTCAACTCCGGCAGCAAGATCGAGGACAGCTATATCAGCCGGGTTTTCGACCGCTTCGTGCAGATCGACCCGTACGACGCCAACACCGGCTCCGGCGTGGGCTTGAACCTGGCCAAAATGCTGGTGGAGCTGCATCACGGCACCATCGGCGCGGAAAACCTGGACGACGGCGTCGTGTTCCGCGTGCGCATCCCCGCGGGCAAGGAGCACCTGACCTTGGCGGAACTGCAAGAAACCACCCATCATAAGGACTTGTACGACAAAATGTTGGAGCAGCCGGATTCCCGGCTTGAGGAAGAAGCCCAGTTCATTCCGACTGTCGATGGAGAGCCGGAGAAAGCCGTCAAGGCGCGCAAGAACCTGCTGGTCGTGGAAGACGACGATGAGACGCGGGAGTATCTCCGGAAGCTGCTGCGCGGCAAGTACAATGTGACCGTGTGCGCCAACGGAAAGGAGGCCTGGCCCGTCGTGACGACCACCCTCCCGGACGCCGTGATCACCGACCTGGTGATGCCGGAGATGAACGGCCAGGAGCTTTGCAGCAAGATCCGGCAGAACCCGTCCACGAACCACATTCCCGTCATCATCCTGACCGGCCAGGACAGCGAAAAGGAGCAGGAGGAGGCCAGCGAGAGCGGGGCCGACAAGTTCCTCTCGAAGCCCGTCTCCGTCTCCCTGCTGCTCAGTTCCATCGCCCAGGTCATTTCCGCCCGGGAGACCGTCAAGGGAAAGTTCGCCCCCGCGATGGAATACGACTACACCGGCATCAAGATGGGTTCTGCCGATGAGGCCTTGATGCGCCGCATCGTGGAAAGCATCCACAACCACCTGGAGAACCCCGATTTCGACGTCGCGGCCCTCTGTGCCGACGTGGGTATCAGCCGCGTGCACCTCAACCGCAAGCTGAAAGAGAACGGCAACGTGCCGCCGAGCACGCTGATCAAGTCCTTCCGGATGAAGCAGGCCGCGTACCTGCTCGCCAACAACCAGGTCAATGTCTCCGAGGTGGCCTACCGCGTCGGATACGCCTCCCATTCATACTTTTCCAGCACCTTCAAGGACTTCTTCGGAATGACGCCCCGGGAATTCGTGGCCAGGTACCTCGAAAACCCCGATGATACAAATCTTAAAAAGCTTTTTGAATAGCCCGGGCGTTTTGTTACATTTTTTAAAGTGATTGATTCCTTTGCGAACGCAGGGAAATGTCTGATTTGTTACTTTTGCAGAAAAACAAACCGGACATGAATCCTAAACGCTGTACTTCCCTATTCCTCGCCTTCTTCCTGATTCTCAGCCTCCCGGCCGCGGCCATCGACCATCCCGGCATCACCGCGACGGGCCAGGGCGCCGGACGCTTCAGTCTCATCCGCGACGGAGTACCCGCCGCCGTCGTCATCGACGCAGCCGATCTTTCGGGCGTGCGTATCGCGGCGGAGACGCTGCGCGAGGACTTCGCCCGCGTGTGCGGCGCCAAGGCCCCGGAAGCGGGGGCGCGCGTCATCTACGCCGGTACCGCGGACAGCCCGCTGATCAAGCGGCTGAGCGCGGAAGGGCGCATTGACCTATCCTCCCTCAAGGGGCAGTACGAGACTTATATCCTGAAAGTTATCGACGAGAACACCCTTATCGTCGCGGGTGCGGACATGCGCGGTACCCTCTACGGTATTTACGAGATTTCCGAGCAAATGGGGGTCTCGCCATGGTATGATTGGGCCGATGTGCCCGTCCAGCACAGCACGGACCTGTCGATGGCGCCGGGCACCTACACCGTCCCCCAGCCCGCCGTCCGGTACCGCGGTATCTTCCTCAACGACGAGGCCCCGTGCCTGACTTCGTGGGTCAAGAACACCTACGGAACCAACTACGGCGACCACCGCTTCTACGCGCGCGTTTTCGAGCTCCTGCTGCGCCTGCGGGCCAATTTCATGTGGCCGGCAATGTGGGACTGGGCCTTCTATGCCGATGACCCCGAGAACAGCCGCACGGCGGACGAGATGGGCATCATCATGGGCACGTCCCATCATGAGCCGATGGCCCGCAACCACCAGGAATGGGCGCGCAGAAGGGGCGCCGACGGAAAGTGGGACTACCCGGAGAACCAGAAGGTGCTGGACAAGTTCTTCACCGAAGGGATGGAACGCGCCAAGGATACCGAAGACCTGATCACCATCGGCATGCGGGGTGACGGCGACGCCGCCCTGGGCAAGGAGGGACAGGAAGCCGAGTATATCGGCCTGCTGGAAAAGATCATCAAGAACCAGCGCAAGATCATCCGCAAGGTGACCGGCCGCCCGGCGGCGGAACGGCCCCAGGTATGGGCCCTGTACAAGGAAGTGCAGCAGTATTACGACCTCGGCCTACGCGTGCCGGACGACGTGACCATCCTCCTGTCCGACGACAACTGGGGCGATGTCCGCAAGCTTCCGACCGCGGCCGAAAGGAGCCGCAAGGGTGGCTGGGGCCTCTACTACCATGTGGATTACGTGGGCGCGCCCCGCAACTCCAAATGGCTGAATATCACCCCCATCCAAAATATGTGGGAGCAACTCCAGCTCACCTACGATTACGGCGTGGACCGACTCTGGGTGCTGAACGTTGGCGACCTCAAGCCGATGGAATATCCCATCACCCTCTTCCTGGACATGGCCCGGCGGCCGAAGGATTTCACCGTCGACAACCTCCTCGATCACACCCGCGCCTTCTGCGCGGCGGCCTTTGGCGAGGACCAGGCCGATGAGGCCACGCGCATCCTCAACCTGTACTGCAAGTACAGCGGCCGGACGACGGCGGAGATGATGGACGCGCGCACCTACGACCTCCCCTCCGGCGAGTTCCGGCAGGTGTGCGACGATTTCGTCCGGCTGGAAGCGGAAGCCCTGCGGCAGTATCTGACGCTGGATCCGGCCTGCCGGGACGCCTATCGGGAAATTATCCTTTTCCCCGTCCAGGCGCTCGCCAACATCTATGAAATGTATTACGCGCAGGCAATGAACCGGTCGCTCGCGGAACGCGAGGACCCGGCGGCCAACGCCTGGGCCGACCGCGTGGAGCGCTGCTTCGCCCGCGACGCCGTCCTGATGAAGGAATACAACGAAGACATCGCCGGCGGAAAATGGAATGGTATGATGACGCAGAAGCACATCGGCTATTTCTCCTGGAACGACAACTTCCCGGCGGACCGTCTCCCCCGCATCCAGCGTGTCGAGGATACCGCCCCGGGCGGTTTCTCCTTCCCGGCCGATCCGCGCGGCTACACCGCCATCGAAGCCGAACATTGGCAGGAAGCGGTTGCCATCGACGGAACCGCCTGGACCATCATTCCGGATATGGGCCGCACCCTCAGCGGCGTCGCCCTGATGCCGTATACGCAGCCCACGGACGGCGCGTCATTGACCTACCGGGTGGAAATCCCGGAAGGCGTAGAGGCGGTGAAGGTCCATGTCATTACGAAGTCTACCCTCGCCTTTAACAATACGGGACACCGGTATGCCGTGGAATTTGGCGGCGAGAGCGCCGTACAGTTCTTCAACGAGCGGCTCAATGAGGCGCCCGCAAACATCTACAGCGTCTACTATCCCACCGTGGCGCGCCGCGTGGTGGAAACGATAACCGACCTCCCCGCCTCCGCCGGTTGGCAGGAGCTTGTACTCAAGCCCCTCGACCCCGGCATCGTGTTCGAGAAGGTCGTCATCGACTACGGCGGTTATACGCCGCAGTTCCTATTCGGGAATGAATCCCCCGCCTACAGGAAGAGCGTCACGCCCAGGGCGCAGTAATCGAACTGCACGCCACCGTCCGGGACGATGCGGGAGGTTTTGGGATAATACTTGAAGAACAGGGCGACATCCCGGAAGCCCGCCATGCCCACGAAATCGAAGGTGAACGGCCGGACCTGTCCGTCGGTGACGGAGGAGGATTCGGTGACATCGCCGGTCTCGAGCGTGAAATTCGTCCAGGAAGTCAGGTTCAGGTTGGCCTCGGCGCCCGCGCTGATCCAGAAGTAGTCGTTCAGATGCACCGTCGCCAGGACCGGGATGGTCAAGGAGAAGGTGTGCAGCGCGCTGCGCTGTTTGCCGATCTTCGTCTCGTCGGGAAGCTCGAAGGGATCCGGCTCCTGCGTCTGAGACTGCGCCTGCGACGGGTTCTGACCCTCTGGCGAAGAACCTTCCGGCTTTTGTTCCGTCGTGGCCGGCTTCTCATCGCGGGGCCAGATGGTCACCTGGGGCATCTTCTGGCGGTCCAGGTAGAAACGGGAATCGCGGGTCGAGAAGAACTGCCACTTGCAGTCCATGCCCACCTGGAAATTGACGTAATCCAGCGGAGCGAAGTTCAAAGCCAGGGTGTTGATGGCGAGTTCGCCGCCACCGTGGGGCGTGAAATCGTCCGAGTCCACGATGTTGTAACCGAGGAACACGTGATCCAGCAGGTTGATCGAGAACAAGCCGTCCTCAGCGGTGAAAACGACGGAGGAAAGCAGGCTGGCAGGAGAGGGGGTGGAGGGAGTGGTGGAAGCAGGCCGCTGCGCAAAAACGGGGAGTGCGAGCAGGCTCAGGACAAGGAAAGCCGTTAGTTTTTTCATTTTTAAAAGACTTAGTAGAGCAAAGTTACATTTTTTTTCTACACTTATCAATCCTTGTAGGGGTTTAAGCCCGCCAGTTCGCAAAAATAGAGATAGAGCTTCTCGTAGGCGGGTTTTCGGGCGTAATTGGTGCCTTTATACAAGAGCGGCATGTTATTTTCGCCCACCCAGGAATCCTTGTCGTTGATGCCCCAGATGGTGATGCCGCCCCGCTGCTCCACCGGAACGATTTCCAGATACTTCTCGAAAATGAATTTGTACAGATCGGCCTGGGCGACCTGGTCGGTGCACTTGATGTCCAGCTCGGAAATGCGGACTATTTTGCCCGTAGCGACGAGGTCCGTCAGGCTGGCGACAATCTGGTCCCGGGTGATTCCGGCCATATCCAGATGCATCTGCGTACCCACGCCGGTCACCTGCGGATTGCCTTTCACATAGTCGCAGAAAGCCTTTCGTTTGGGCTCGAGCGTCTCGAGGTTATAGTCGTTCAGGTACAGGACGGCCGTCTTTCCATTCCGTTCCAGTGCATCGGTGGCGTATGCGAAAGCCTTGTCCACCCAGACCTTGGTGCTCGGGTAGTATTTTCCCCAGACGAAGACATTGTCTCCGGTGGTATTCGACGCGTTACGGAAATCCGCCGGCCAGTCGTAGAAAGTCTCATTCACCACATCCCAGCCGTACACGTCGAAGTGCGCGACCATCTTGTACACCCAATCTCGATAGACAAAGCCGATGGCGTCGTTCACCAACTCGCCCTTCAGGCTGGTGCCGGCCTTAAATGCGGGAGTTTGCCGGCGCGCAGGAGCTTGAGCCGCCGATGCGGAAGTGATCCGGATATCGTCGATATAATAGGTCACCGCCTCGACGCCGCCGTAGAAGGCGAAGGAAAGCTCAGAGCCCGACTCGACCGTATACTCTACGCTCTGGTAGGTCCAATCGGTACCCATCTTCGGGAAGGAGCCGTACTGAGAATTCGGATACTTGACATCACCGTCTCCCCGGATATCGATCTGGAACTCAGCCGCTCTGCTCGCCCGCGCGTACCAGGATATGCGGTACGTCTCTCCGGCTGTAACCGGGAAAGTCTTGGTCACCACCTGGATATCCCAGCTGTTACTCGCGTAACCGGAAGAATTATCCATCTTCAGCGAGAGGGAGCCGCCGTGGGCCTTCTCGCTCGTAACGGACACATAATCAGGGCCATTGACCTGTACGAAAAGACCGGAAGACATCAATTGACCGGCACCTCCGGCGGTGAGACTCTCGAAGTCGATGCCGTCGTCAAGAATGCCGCCGGAAGGCTGGCTGCCGTCGCTCGCAATGATACGGATATTGTCGATGACAACGTCCTTCGAAACAAGGAGCCGGCAGGCGAACTTACCCACGGACTCGATCGTCAGGGTGACGGTATACTTGCACCACTCAGAAGAGATGCGCGTCGGGGCTTCCTGCCCGTCTCCGGAGACGAGCTTCACGGTTCCCTCCCCCTCGAGGCTTCTGGCCCAGAAGGAGAAATCGTAGGTCTTCCCAGCCTCCAAAGCCGCATCGATCAGTAAGGCGGCATCGTCAGAAACGGCCTTCGCGGCGTAATCACCTGCAAAGACGTCATACAGGCTCTTGACGACCTCGAACCCTTCTGTGACGAATCCGTCCAGGGTGCCGGTCTCGAAGTTCCAGTTCCGCTGGACGAGGGACGCGCTGTTGTTCGGAGCGGCGTTGGAAATCACATTGTTCAGGTAGGCGCGCTGCTGCTGGCTGTGCCAGCCCAGCGTGTGGCCGAAGAGCTCGTTTCCGAGGGATTTAGACCAGGCGGCCATATCGTCGGCCCGGGAGAAATTGTAGCGCCCGTTGGACTGCAGGATGGCATCCTGCTTCATCTCGTTGCCGAAGGTGACGGCGGCGAAGTCGCGCTGCAGGATCGAGGAGACATAGGAATTCCGTACCTCTCCATAGGTATACGAAACGCCCAGCTTGAGACCGGCCTTCGCGGCCAGATCGCGCAGATTATACTTGTCATAGTCCACCACCGGTGTCGTCGGCTCCGGATCCGTGGGCTCCACCACGGGCGGGTCGGGTTTCACGACGGGCTCGGGGGTTTTCTCGCAGGACAGGGCTGTCACCAGGAGGACGGACAGCAGCAGGATATGGGTGGAAAGCTTCATTTTCATCGGTTACATAGTCTGGATGCAAAAGTAAGGAAAAATGTCTTTCCGTTTCGATACATCTCTTCGATTATCCGTCAATTCGTTTCAAAATCGGCATCTTTTGTTATATTTGTAACAATTATGAAACATCCAATTCTAACCACACTATTCCTTTTTGCACTTCTGATACCCGCGCGCGCCCAAATGGCGCGACTCTATACCTCCAATTCCGGTCTTCCCAGCAGCCAGGTCCACGAGATCTACCAGGATTCCCGCGGCTTCATCTGGATCAGCACGGAGAACGGCCTCGCGCGGTTCGACGGCATGGACTTCCGGACCTTCCGGTTCTCCCGCGGCAAAGCGGAGGCCCTCGCCAGCGACCTGGTCCCGGCGGTCTTCGAGGACAGCCGCGGCACCCTGTGGGTGGGCACCTCGCGCGGCCTGCAAATCTTCGACCCGGACAACAGTTCCTTTCATAGCGTCGACCTGACCGAACCGGAATATGCGCCGTATGTCTCCGACATTTTGGAAATCAAGACCGGCCCCACCTCCACAGAGCTGTGGGTGGCGACCTCCTCCCAGGGCATCTATATCCTGGACCCGCAGACGCATGAACGCAAGGAGGACCGGCAGGATCTCCTGAACCGCAACCTCCCGTCCCTCTTCATGAACCACATCTTCCAAGACTCCGCCGGACGCGTATGGCTGGCGGGCGAGACGAGCGGTCTGTCGGTGGTGGACGCCGCGTCGCTGCAACGGGCGAGCATCTCCATCGACGAAGACATCATCGTCCGTAGTTTCGCCGAAGATCCTGACAACGGGGACATCCTGCTCGGAACGATGTCGGGACTGTTCATCTATGAGGCCAAGCAAGGCCGGATCCGCCCGTCCGCGGACCCGGGCGCCCGTTCCTGCGAGGCCGTCTCGCTGCTGCCCAACCGGGCGAACCAGCGGGCCGGGGACAAGACTTACATCGTCGGCACCGAATCCCAAGGCTTGCATATCTACGACAAGGCGACGGACCGGTTCCGGGAAGCCAGCCTGTCCCGGATTCCCTACGACATGTCCCGCTGGAAAATCCACGACGTAATGGAGGACAACCAGGGTAATGTCTGGGTGGGCGCCTACCAGACCGGCGTCCTGGTGCTGCCCAGGTCGATGTACGGCTTCGACTATCTGTCCGTCGGGCCCAGCGGCATGTACGGGCAGCAGCATGCCTGCGCCACTTCCATCGTCAGAAACCCTGCCGACGGTTCCCTCTGGGTGGGTACGGACGGCGGCGGCATCCTCCGCGTGGGCAAGGACGGTAGCCGCGCGTTCTTCACGGCGGCGAATTCCGGCCTCACGAACGACTCCGTGATGGCCCTCACCTTTGATAAATATGGTACTTTATGGGCCGCGACCTATCTGGACGGTCTGTTCACCTATACCCCCTCGACCGGCTTCCGGCCTTTCGCGGACCAGGACGCCATCGGCTCCCGGAACATGGTTTGTCTGGCCTATGACACCGATAAGGATCTCCTGTATGCCGGTACCTACGGTTCCGGCTTCAGCATCATCTCCCCCGCTTCCCGGAAAGTGGAAAATGCGATCCCGCAGGACCAGGTCAAATGGGTCAGCGCCCTGATGATCGACCGGGACGGCACCCTGTGGCTGGGCACCTTCAACGGCCCGCTCTGCTACAACCACGAAATCGGCAAAATACTAAATTACAACGTGGGAGACGTTGCCATCCAGGCCCGCGTCTATTGCTTCTACGAGGCGGAGAACGGCGTGGTGTGGATCGGCACGGGCGAAGGGCTCACCGCCTGCGACCGCGTCCGGGGTACCACCCGTTTCTACAGCGAGGCCGACGGCCTGCCCAACAACATCGTGGGCGCCATCGAGGGAGCTGGGGACGGAACGCTGTGGATATCGACCTCCAACGGCCTCAGCCACCTGGATCCCACCAGCGGGACTTTCACGAACTATTACGCCTACGACGGCCTTCAGGGCAATGAGTTCCACTTCGGCGCCGCCTTCCGGGACGCCGACGGGCAGCTGCTGTTCGGCGGCACCGGCGGCGTGACGCTCTTCTACCCGCAGGTCGTGAACCAGAAGCCCCACGAGGTTCCGCCCGTGTCCTTCTCGAAGCTCACCGTCCAGAACCAGGAGGTCGATTATGACGCGTCCCGGGAGGTCAACATCCTGGACAAGCATATCACCGAGGCCACCCGCATCGACCTTCCCAACCAGAAGAACACCTTCTCGCTGGAATTCGCCGTCCTCGAGTACACGAACCCCCGCAAGATCCGCTTCGCTTACCGGCTGGACCATTTCGACACGGACTGGCGTCCGGCGTCCCAGCTCTCCCGCGTCGCCACCTACACGAACCTGCCCGCCGGGCGTTACACATTGACAGTCAAGGCCTATTTCGACGGCAACGAGGACGCGTTCTCGTCCCGGTCCATCAAGATCCGGGTCCGGTCTCCGTGGTATCTGACCGCGTGGGCCTTCCTGTGCTACGCCCTTCTCCTGACCGCCTTCATCCTGCTGCTGCGGGAAGTCCACCGCCGGCGCGCCAGCCACAAGAAGGAGCGCAAGGCGTCTGAAATCAAGGACCTCAAGCTCCAGATGTTCACCAACATCTCCCACGAGATCCGCACCCCGCTCACCCTCCTGATGTCGCCGCTCAAGCAGATGCGCGAGGCCGAGGAAGACCCCCACAAGAAAGGTCAATATAATTTAATGTACCGCAATTCCCTCCGGATTCTCCGACTGGTGAACCAGCTGATGGACATGCGGAAGGTCGATGAGGGCAAGATGCAGCTGCACTTCCTGGAAACGGACATCGTCTATTTCATCCGGGACATCATGCAGTCCTTCGACGACATGGCCGTCTCCCGGAACATCGATCTGACGCTGGAATCGGCCCGGAACGTGGAGAACCTGTGGATCGACCAGGGCAACTTCGACAAGATCGTCTTCAACCTCCTGTCGAACGCCTTCAAACACACTCCGGAAGGGGGCCAGATCACCATCGGCGTGAGTGCGCCGAAAGAGAACCGGGGCACCCTGCGCGAGGGCATCGCGGAGTTCGTCCGCATGGACATCACCAACTCCGGCTCGCACCTGCTGGAGGGCGACCAGGAGAAGATCTTCGAACGGTTTTTCCAGTCCGACGTCCTGGACGCCAAGATCGGCTCCGGCGTGGGCCTGAGCCTCACCAAGATGTTGGTGGAACTGCATCACGGGCGTATCGAGGCCTACAACACGCAGCAGGGCGTGCGGTTCTCGGTCTACATCCCCGTCGGCTGCGACCACCTGAGCGAGCTGGAGATGTCCCATACCTCCCACCACAAGGACCTCTACACCAAGTATCCGACCTCCGACGACCTCGCGCACAGCACCGAGGACCTCGCTTTCACTCCGACCGCGGACGCGTCGGACGAGGAGGTGAAATCGCGCTGCAATGTGGTCATTGTCGATGACGACAGCGAGATCCGCGGCTACCTCCTGAACGAGCTCCGCGGGAAGTACAACGTCAGGACTTTCCCGGACGCCGCCTCCGCCTGGGCCGATATCTCCGTCCATGTCCCCGACGTGGTGGTCACCGACTTCAAGATGGAGGGGATGGACGGCATCGAGCTGTGCGAGAAGATCAAGCACAACCCCGGCACGAACCATATTGCCGTCATCCTCCTGACCTCCTCCGGCGACGAGACCACCCAGCAGCGCAGCGTGGACAGCGGCGCCGACCGGTTCCTGTCGAAACCCCTTTCCATCGACCTGCTCAAGGGCTCCATCGCCAATATCCTCGCTTCCCGGGAAACCCTCCGCACCAAGTACACCGGCAGCGTCAGCTATGACTATTCCGACGTCAAGGTCGCCGCGCCCGGCGCCCTGCAGGAACGGGTGGCCGAGGTCATCAAGAAGAACCTGGACAACTCCGATTTCGGCGTGGACGACCTCGCCCGCGAGGTGGGCATGAGCCGGGTCCATCTGAACCGCAAGCTCAAGGAAGTCGCCGGCATCTCCCCCTCCAGCCTCATCAAGTCCACCCGCATGAAGCAGGCCGCCTACCTGCTGGTCCACGACAAGGTCAATATCTCCGAAGTCGCCTACCGCGTGGGCTTCTCCACCCCGTCCTACTTCTCCAGCTCCTTCCGCGACTACTTCGGGATGACGCCGAAGGAGTTCGTGACCAAATACATCAATGCGGACGACCCGGACGCCCTGGACAAACTGTTCAAAGGGTAGCCGAATGTGCCCGCTCCGCAAGTTTATGTAACCATTTTCGCGATTTGGTCCATTTTTTAAAAGTCCTTGAACTATTTTTTGACCGATTTAGCCGAAGAAAACGTATCTTTGTACTATTAACAATAACTGATAACCTGAATCTCTAATAAAAATGGCAGAAAACGAATCCAAAGGCTTCTACAAGCTCAGCTGGCTCCAGCGCATCGGCTTCGGTTCCGGTGACATGGCCCAGAACCTCATCTATCAGACCATCAGCATCTGGCTGCTCTTCTTCTACACCAACGTCTTCGGGCTCGATCCCGGCGTGGCGGCCGTCATGTTCCTCGTCGTCCGTCTCGTGGACGTCCTGTGGGACCCGATCGTGGGTACCATCGTGGACAAGGGCAACCCCAAGTGGGGCAAGTACCGTTCCTGGCTCATCCTCGGCGGTATTCCGCTCGTGGCCCTCGCCATCCTGTGCTTCTGGAACGGCTTCAGCGGCTCCCTGGTGTACGCTTACATCACCTATGTGGGCATGTCGATGTGCTATACCCTCGTGAACGTGCCTTACGGCGCCCTCAACGCCTCCCTCTCCCGTGACACGGAGGAAATCACGATCCTCACCAGCACCCGTATGTTCATGGCGAACCTCGGCGCCCTGTGCGTGAAGTCCCTTCCGCTGATCATCGCCATCTTCGCCCCGAAGGTGCTGAATCCGGAGACCGGCAAGATGACGGCCGTGTACAACACGCCCGAGGCCGCCCCGGCCTGGTTCATCACGATGACCATCTTCGCCCTCGTCGGCTTGCTGCTGCTGTTCTTCTGCTTCTCCCAGTGCAAGGAGCGCGTGGTGATGGACCAGAAGGAGTCCGCCAACGTGAAAGTCAGCGACCTGTGGATGGAGTTCGTGCGCAACAAGCCCCTCCGCGTCGTCGCCTTCTTCTTCATCACCGCTTTCGCAATGATGAGCGTGGGTAACGCCGCCGACGCTTATTTCATGAGCTACAACGTGGGCGCCACCCCGCTGCTCACCACCCTGTTCATGTGGCTCGGCACCATCCCGGCCTTCATCTTCATGCCGCTCGTTCCCGCCATCAAGCGCAAGATCGGCAAGAAGGGTATGTTCTACCTGTTCCTGGGCATCGCCATCCTCGGTATGGCCATGATGTACACCTTCGTGTCCATCCCCGCCACCAAGAACAACTTCTTCCTCCTTTGCCTCGCCCAGTTCGTCAAGTCGACGGGTATCATCACCGCGACGGGCTATATGTGGGCCCTCGTCCCGGAGGTCATCTCCTACGGTGAATTCACTTCCGGCAAGCGTATCGCCGGTATCGTGAACGCCCTCACCGGCATCTTCTTCAAGGCCGGCATGGCCCTCGGCGGTGTCGTTCCGGGCCTCGTCCTCGCCTGGGTGGGCTTCAACGCCGACGCCGCCAAGCAGACCCCGCTCGCCGAGCAGGGTATCCTCTGGCTCGTGTGCGTCATTCCCGCCGTCCTGCTGCTCCTCGCCATCTGGATCATTTCCAAGTACGAGCTCAGCGACGAGAAGATGGACGAGATCAACAAGGCTATCGAAGCAAGATCCTAAGATTCCATAAAACACTGATAATCATGGCAGATAAAGTAAAGAAACGCTATCTCCTTCCCGCAGACTACATGGCCGATCCGTCCGTGCACGTCTTCGACGGCAAGATCTATATCTATCCTTCCCACGACTGGGAGTCGGCCGCTCCGGACGATGACTTCGGCAGCGAGTACGACATGAAGGACTACCATGTCCTCACCATCGAGGGTGACGATCCGATGACCTCGCCCGTCAAGGACTGGGGCGTCATCCTGGACATCAAGGATGTTCCGTGGGCGCGCCGCCAGCTTTGGGACAATGAGGTCACGAAAGGTCGCGACGGCAAGTACTACATGTACTTCCCGGCCAAGGACAAGACCGACATCTTCCGCTGCGGCGTCGCCGTGAGCGACAGCCCCACCGGTCCTTTCAAGGCCCTCCCGGACCCGATCCGTGGCAGCTATTCCATCGACTATGCCATCCTGCACGATGACGCCGATGACGAATACTATATGTATTTCGGCGGCATCTGGGGCGGTCAGCTGCAGCGCTACGAGGACAACCTCGCGAAGGACAACGGCACTTCCTACCCCGCTGACGGCCAGCCGGCCATCCCGGCCCGCGTCGTCCGTCTGGGCAAGGACATGACCCAGTTCGCCGAGGAGCCCAAGCCGGTCGTCATCCTGGACGAAGACGGCAGCCCCATCAAGGTGGAAGACAACGAGCGCCGCTTCTTCGAGGCCAGCTGGATGCACAAGTACAACGGAAAATACTACTTCAGCTACTCCACCGGCGACACCCACAAGCTGTGCTACGCCATTGGTGACAATCCTTACGGCCCGTTCACCTACAAGGGCGTGATCCTCACTCCTGTGTTCGGCTGGACTACGCACCACTGCATCGTGGAATACAAGGGCAAGTGGTACCTGTTCCACCACGACAGCGGCCCCTCCAAGGGCATCAACCGCCTCCGGAGCCTGAAAGTCTGTGAACTGAAGTATAACGAGGACGGTACGATCCGTACCATCGAAGGTTTGGACGACTAGCGGGCCTCTTCGAAGGCTTCGCTGTCCATCCCGCACATCCGCTGCGCGTCCCTGGCCGTCAGGCCGGTGGACGCGCTTCCCATATCGGGCACGTTGAAGGATTTCAAATTATAGACGTAGAAACGGGAAGACTTCTGCGGGAGGACGAAAGGCTTGGTCGTGCGGCCGTCCGCGTCCAGATGGCAGAAATAGGGCTTTCCGTACTGGCCATCGCCCCGCTTGCTGGCGAAAACGAACCAGCGGCTGTTCGAGGACCAGCTGTGGTAGGAATCGGACTTGTCGCCCTTGATTTCCTCCATCGGCCGGACTTCTCCCGTCTGCAAATCAGCCAGATACAGGGTGCATTCAGTATGGAACAGCGGGAAGGTGCCGTAATTGGCCACCGTGAACATCAGCCAGCGTCCGTCGGGCGAGGCCTTGGGATGGCAGACGGAGCCGTTTCCGGTCCAGACCGTATCGACCTGCTCGCCGATATGGCCGTTCGTCACGTCGAAATCGGCCCGGACCAGGTCATATCGCAAACTCTTGATTTCCTGCGGGACTGGCAGCGTATCAGCCACGCAGTAGAAGACGGACGAGCCGTCCGCGGAGAAGCACGGGAAGGTCTCGAACTTATCGGCCCTGGCCACATGCGCGAGATTGATCATCTCGTCCTTCTCGAAGTCCGCGACCGTGAGGTCGGAGGCCGTGTCGAACACCTCCATCCGCTCGCCTGCCACCGTGTGGAAGCTGGGGATGATGATGTTCGTGGAGAACACGCCGAAACGGCCGCCGGGATGCAGTTCCCCATAGACAGTCGGAGAAATCATCGACCCGGTCTTCAGGGTCAATTTCCGCAGCTTGCCGCCCTGGTTCAGAATGGCACCGCCTTTGGGGCCGCGGATGTAGTACAGGGAATAATCCCCGCGCTGCTGCCCATGGATATGGCAGTTCATGCAGGCGTTGTCCGTATGCTTGAAGTCCGAAATGACGGTCTCCTTGAAGTTCTCGACACAGCGTTCCCGGATGGAGACCTCGTTGTACATCTGATAGGAGGGCTCGATGAGGCGGTAAGTCAGCCAGCCGTCCATCGGATCCTCGCTCACGAAGATGGACCAGGCGTCCGATACCGGCTTCCCGTCCACGACAGCTTCCGCTTTGACCGAAATGGTCTTTCCCGCGGCACCATCGACAAAGGCCTTCCATTTGCCCAGGCTCCATTCCACTTCCGTTCCCTTGATAGTGACGGACTTGTCGCCCAGGGTAAAGGTCGTCTTCGCCTTCCGGACGCCGTCCATCGCGTACCGGTAGTTCAGGGGGGCAATGTTCGCGGGAATGGTCACGTCCTTGTAGTCCGGATAGGTCACCAGCGGGCCCGCGCTGCCGTCTACCGCGATGGAAACATCCCGACCCTTGCAGGCGGAAAGCACCCCCAGGAGAAGAAGCGCGAATAGCAGAATATTGAGGTTATGTCGCATAGTCTAATGAGATTCTTGTGGTTGCATCGCTTTCAAGTAATATAGCCAGTAGGTGTCCTTGAAAGCGACGGGATTCTGATAAAAGCGGTTCATCCGTTCCACGGTGGACTCGTCCACCCCGAAGCGGGCGATTTCCTGTCCGTTCATGCGATCGTTCTGGCTGAGCCAGATCAGGATGGCCTCCTGGTAGAGACGTCCTTTGACCGGCTTCGCCATATAGTCCTCCATGAACGAATCCAGGTCGTAGCGCATCAAGTCGTAGCACAGGAGGTATTGACGCGCCACATCGTTGGAAGGGTTCGCTTCCAGCAGGGCGAGCAGGATGCGACGGGGATTCTCCGACTGGTGGACGAAATCCGCGGCGGGAAGGTTCGCGCGCCGCGCGGCCAGGGAAGCGCGGACCGCCTCATCCTGCCGTCCGGGCATCCGGCTCCGGGCCCATTTGCCATAGAAGAGCGTGTGGGACAGGAGATTCAGATACTTCTGCGCAGCGCCGTCCTCGCCGGAAATCAGGTTCACCTCCGCGAGGCGCTTGATGTAGCGGGCGCCCGTGTGGTCGGGAGACGACTGCAGGGCGACGATGGCCGCCTGTTCCGCCACGGTGACATTCCCCACCTGGAACCAGGCCTCCCCGGCCAGACAGTCCGAGAAAGCGCTCTTGTCGATGGTGACCGGCGGGAGCAGGCTGAATAATGCCATCCCCTGGGAATGATTCATCAGGGTCGATCCCAGATCCCCCTTCATCGCATGCGCGAGGTTATAGCAGTAACTCGCCTCCACCGTATACAGATCCTTCTTAGAAAGCTCCTGGACCTTGTCCCAGTTCTCCCGGGCGACCTCGGCGTCCAGGCCGATCATCCGGTCATACCCGACTTCGGGCGTATTCCACAGCATGCCGTAATACTTGTGGTACGGCGATCCCAAGGCCCATACTCCGATGGCCAGGAACACGATAGCGGCCACAATCTTTTGCCACGCTTTCTTGAACTGAAGCGCAGCCAAAATGAGAGACAGATATCCCAGCACAACCACCGTGTAGCGGGTCGTATAGATGTTCCCCGTCTCGCGCAGAACGGACCAGACGAAGACCAGCGCGGCAATCCCCAGGGAAGGCCAGACACCCAGGAAATGCCTGAGAATCCGGTATGTGACAATGCCGATGCCCGTAACCAGCAGCGCGATGACGAGGGGGCCGACCACGGGAAGGTGGAAGAACTGCTCCAGGAAATCGGTCACGAACCGCACTACAGCGCCCATCCCCCGATACGTTGCAGCGATGTAATCCCGGTCGAACACGAACAGATTGGCCTGCTCCCGTTTGATCAGGTGATACGGATAGCCGAACAGGAAGAAGCAGAAGGACGACAGGAACGCCAGGCCCGCGGCCAGGGGGCCGATGTGTTTCCGGAATCCGCTCAAGGGCTTAGCTTGCATAGGATGAAGGAGATTAATCGTATATGAGAAGATCCGATAGCTTCTCATATACGAAGCCGCCATTGCAGGGAATCGTGACTTTCACCTTTCCGCCCTTGTGAATAACGTGATGACGGCCACCCTGGAAAGTATCGGCCTTGGTTTCGCGCGGATTCAAAGTCAGGGGCGCCTTCTTGCCGTGGAGCTTGACAGCGGCCTTGACCGTAGCGGGATCTACGATGTCATAATAGAAGGCATAGGTCCCGCGCGGGAGATCGAACTCCACCGTGCGGGACTCGGGCGAGGCGTTGATGCCAGCGTAGTACCATTTATCGCCGGTGCGGCGCGCCAGCGAAACATACTGCCCCGGATAACCGTCGATGAACTTGACCTCGTCCCACTGCGTCGGAACCGCCTTCATGAAGTTGACGGCCCAGTCGGGCGCGTCCGTCAGATTCTCCGGGGTCATCGCGAAGTGCTGGACGTAGCTCTGGAAGAGCACGGCCGTGGCAAGGGCGAAAACATCGGAGGTGCGACGGATGGAACCGCGTTTCGTGACGTCGTTCATAGGGTTATAGACCTTGTTCAGGGTGCTGCCGCCGAAATCCATCGCCGCCACCGTGTTACGGATGAACGGATGCAGGCATGCGCTGAAGGCCTCGCGGTCGCAGCGATACTGGCCGAAATAGAGGTTCTCGCTCGCGAGGACCGCCTCGGCGGAAGCAAAGTTCGGATACATCCGCTCCCAGCCACGCGGCAGCGTGCAGCCGTGGAAGACGCACTGCAGGCCGAACTCGTTCGCATCGACCAGGATATCTTCATACAACTGCAGCATCACCTGCTTGTCGGAGCCGAAGAAATCGACCTTGATGCCCTTGACGCCGAGTTTCTGCAGCCAGGCCATTTCCGCCCGGCGCGTGACGCTCCGGTTCATGATATTCCGGGGGCCCTGCGGGGCGTCGTTCCAATAACCGTTGGAGTTGTACCAGACGAAGAGCCGGACGCCCTTGGACTTGGCGTATTCGGCGAGCTTTTCCATGTTCTCCCGGCCGATCTGGGTGTCCCAGAGGGCGTCCACGAGGATGGTCTCCCAGCCCATCGCGGCGCTGAAGTCAACATACTGCAGCTGAACGGGATAGGTGGTATTGTTGTCCATCTTGAGGATCCAGCTCCAGGAGCCGCGGGAAGGCTCATAAACCTGCGAGGCCTCGTACTGCGGTTCCACGACGTCCCACGCGACGGTGGTCTCCACGATGGGCTTCAGGTCCGGGGCCACGGTGAGCGTGCGCCAGGGGGTGCAGCCCGGAACGGCCAGACCCACGGTGGAAGTGCCGTTGCCGCCGATTTCCTCCGGCATCGGGAAAGCTAGTTGATACGAGCCATCGGGGTTGCCAATGAGGCGGCCACCGCAATAGGTGCCGTTCACGCCCGTCTCAGAGAGGAGCACCCAGCCCTTGTCCCCGTTCCGGAACAGGCACGGGAAGGTGTAGCCGAAGCCGTCCCCGTTCTTGCCCAGGGTGTCATCGGCCTTATAATCCGTCTCATAGCTGGGCGTCGTGCGGGCGAATCCCGCCATCGGCGGCATCTGGGGGCAGAGGAAGGAGGTCGTGCCGTCCGGGAAGATGTAGCCCGTGGCCTCCTCCTTGACGACGCACACCTTCGTATCGGCCTTGGGCGCGTATACCTTATATCTAAAAGCGATGTCGTTCGCGCTCACCTGGATGATCAGGTCGATGGCGGGCTTTCCGTCCTTGGAGAACGAGAACACGCCCCGGTTCGCGCGATAATGCACCGTCGACACCTTGATGGTGGGGACGCTGTAATCGTCGGAGACCGCGTCGATCTTGACGCCCGTGAGGGTCAATCCCTCCGTGTAATCACCGACATCGGTCTTCAGGCCGAGGGGCGACGGGGAGAGGAATTCCACCCCGTCGTAGGTCACGCCGTAGGTAGGCGCGCCGCCCTTATCGTTCACCGTTACCACCATCCGCCCGTCCGGGCCGGCCACGCGCTCCTCTCCCGCCACCATCGGCAGCGCCAGGAGCAACATACTGAGCATCAAGGATATTTTTTTCATACTCCTCAAAGATACGAAGATTTTATGAAAAGTGTTGTATTTACACCATCAATTTCCTATCTTTGTAAGTGTAGTTTAAACACTTGCTAAGAGCCAATGGCCTCCAAAGCGTATTACAGCATCCATCCCAAGTTCCACGCGGCCGTGGACTGCATCATCTTCGGCTTCGAGGAAGGTGAACTGAGCCTGCTGCTCCTCCAGCGGAATTTCGAGCCGGCCAAGGGAGAATGGTCCCTCGCGGGCGGCTTTGTCGAGGACGGCGAGAACCTGGACGACGCGGCCCGCCGCGTGGTGGCGGACCTCACCGGGCTCGACGACCTGTACATGCGGCAGGTCCATACCTACGGCGACGTCGAGCGCGACCCCGGAGAGCGCGTGCTCTCCACCGCGTACTACGCCCTCGTGAACATCAAGAAATACGACCGGGAACTGGTCCGTGCCCATAACGCCTTCTGGGTCAGGCTTCCCGAAATCCCCCACCTCATCTTCGACCACGACCGGATGGTGGACGACGCCCTGCGTTTCATGCAGTACCAGGCCAGCGTCAAGCCGGTGGGCATCAACCTCCTCCCGGAGGAATTCACCCTCACGCAGCTCCAGACCCTCTATGAGGCCATCCTGGGCGAACGCATCGACAAGCGGAACTTCCGCAAGCGGATCGCCGGGATGGACTACATCGAGAAGACCGGGGGCATCGACAAAACCCTCTCCCGCAAGGGCGCGGCCCTGTACCGCTTCAACCGGGACAAATACGACGGCAACTTCAAAATCTAACTTTAATAACACGTTATGATCAACAATCTTCTGATCGCGGCTGCGGACCTGAACCGCATCTCGCTCGCCTCCTGGGACTGGATCGTGATCGCCCTCTTCTTCCTGGCGATGGTCTGGATCTGCTGGGACGTCTCCCGCAAGAAAAAGGAAACCTCCGGTGACTACTTCCTGAGCGGCCGTACGGCCACCTGGATCGCCATCGGCGCCTCCATCTTCGCTTCCAACATCGGCTCCGAGCACCTCATCGGCCTCGCCGGCACCGGCGCCTCCGCCGGCATGGCCCAGGCCCACTGGGAAATCCAGGGCTGGATGATCCTCATCCTCGGCTGGGTGTTCGTGCCCTTCTACGAGCGCAGCATGGTGTACACGATGCCCGAGTTCCTCGAGAAGCGCTACAACAAGGAAAGCCGTGGCATCCTCACCTGGCTGTCCCTCGCCAGCTACGTGCTCACCAAGGTGTCCGTGACCGTCCTCGCCGGCGGCCTCGCGCTGAACACCCTCCTGGGCATCAACTTCTGGGTGGCCGCCCTCGCCCTCGTGATCATCACCGCCATCTACACCGTCATCGGCGGTATGGAGTCCGTCCTGAAGACCTCCGTCCTGCAGACCCCGATCCTGCTCCTCGGCTCCCTGGTCATCCTGTACCTGGGCCTCAAGGAACTGGGCGGCTGGAACGCGATGATGGACATCTGCGGCGCCCAGCCCGTCAATGACCTCGGCGACAGCATGACCGACCTGATGCGCTCCGGCAAGGATCCCGAATTCCCGTGGTACGGCGCCCTCTTCGGCTCCGCCATCATCGGCTTCTGGTACTGGTGCACCGACCAGTTCATCGTCCAGCGCGTCCTCTCCGGCAAGAACCAGAAGGAGTCCCGCCGCGGTACCATCTTCGGCGCCTACCTCAAGCTCCTCCCGGTGTTCCTGTTCCTCATCCCCGGCATGATCGCCTACGCGCTCACCAAGACCCCGGATTCCGCGATCGGACAGCAGCTTGCGACCGCCCTCGGTCTTCAGGCCGATGGTACCGTCTCCAACCCTGATATCGCGTTCCCGATGCTCGTGAACACCCTCCTGCCGGTGGGTCTCAAGGGTGTGGTGATCTGCGGTATCCTCGCCGCCCTGATGAGCTCCCTCGCCTCCCTGTACAACTCCTCCGCGATGCTGTACACCATCGACATTTACAAGCGCAAGCACCCCGAGACCGAGGAGAAGAAGCTCGTGCTCATCGGCCGTATCGCCACCGTCGTCGTGGTCGTCCTCGGCGTCCTGTGGATCTTCGTCATCCAGCGCATGGGCAAGAGCCTGTACAACTACATCCAGAGCGTCCAGAGCCTCCTGGCCCCGGCCATCGCCGCGGTGTTCCTGATGGGTATCAGCTGGAAGAAGACCTCCCCGAAGGCCGGTATGTGGACCCTCATCGCCGGTCTCGTGCTCGGCGGCACCCGCCTCATCACGATGATCATCAACCCCGAGGCCCACAACGTCTTCACCTACATCTTCAACGAGCTGAACGTCTACGCGTTCTGCGTCTGGATGTTCCTGTTCTGCATCGCCCTCTCCATCGTGGTCACGCTCCTCACTCCGAAGCCCACGGCCGAGCAGGTCGAAGGCCTGTGCTTCAGCACCGCCACCCCCGAACAGAAGGCCGAAACCCGCGCCTCCTGGGGCACCTGGGACATCATCCACACCTGCATCATCCTGGCCTTCACCGTGGCCTTCTATATCTATTTCTGGTAGTATTTCGTCATTCCGGGCTTGACCCGGAATCTCTTGAACTATGTTAGAACAGTTAAAAGAAAAAGTCTGCAAGGCCAACCTGGACCTCGTGAAGCACGGCCTCGTGCTCTTCACCTGGGGCAACGTGAGCGCCATCGACCGGAAATCCGGCCTGGTGGTGATCAAGCCCAGCGGTGTCTCGTATGACGATATGAAACCCGAGGACATGGTCGTCGTGGACCTCGACGGGAATGTCGTGGAGGGCTCTCTGAGGCCCTCCTCCGACACCCCCACGCACGTGGTCCTGTACAAGGCCTTCCCGGAGATCGGCGGCGTGGTCCACACCCACTCCACCTTCGCCACGGCCTGGGCCCAGGCCGGCCGGGACATCCCGAGCCTCGGCACCACCCATGCCGACTACTTCTACGGCGACATCCCCTGCACCCGGAATATGAAAAAGTCCGAGGTGTTCGGTGAGTACGAGAAGGAAACCGGCAACGTGATCGTCGAACGGTTCAAGGAGATGAAGCCGATGGACACCCCCGCTGTCCTCGTGCGCAACCACGGTCCCTTCGCCTGGGGAACCGACGCCGACAACGCCGTCCACAACGCCGTAGTCCTCGAAGAAGTCGCCAAGATGGCCTTCATCTCCATGACCGTCCACAGCGACTTCCTCAGCGCCAAGCGGAACCCCTACCTGGCCGTTCCCGCCCCCACGATGAACAAACACCTCATCGTCAAGCACTACTCCCGTAAACATGGACCGAACGCTTACTACGGTCAAAAGAAAAAATAACAAAACACTGAATACTATGGCATTTGAAAACTTTGAACTTTGGTGGGTCACCGGCGCGCAGCTGCTGTACGGTGGCGACGCCGTGGTGGCCGTCGACGGCCATTCCAAGGAGATGGTCGAAGGCCTGAACGCCTCCGGCAACATTCCGGTCAAGATCGTCTAC
Organism: Bacteroidales bacterium; assembly: GCA_017558775.1. Lineage (GTDB taxonomy): Bacteria > Bacteroidota > Bacteroidia > Bacteroidales > UBA932 > Cryptobacteroides. The sequence continues at coordinate 42,023 of JAFYTP010000044.1, forward strand.
AAGGGCACGGCCAATTCCAGCAAGGAGGTCGAAGCCGTGATGAAGGCCGCGAACAACGAGCCCAAGTGCGTCGGCGTGATCACCTGGATGCACACCTTCTCCCCCGCCAAGATGTGGATCAAGGGCCTCCAGAGCCTGGAGAAGCCGCTCCTGCACTTCCACA
>JAFYTP010000045.1 GCA_017558775.1 Bacteroidales bacterium
ATATTCTTAATATGATCGATCGGGTAGGAAACACGGGTGTTCTCCGTGACAGACTTGTCAGCAAAGTCAATCTTTCCGTTCTCGTCAACCGTCACGTTCTCCAGCAGCGCGTCGCGGCGGATAGCGTTATAGATGTCAGGTTCGCTGTCCTTGTCCAGGTTGATAACCTTGGCGTAGCAGCCGCCTTCGAAGTTGAAGACGCCCTTGTTGTCCCAGCCGTGCTCGTCGTCACCGATCAGCAGACGCTTCGGGTCGGTGGAGAGGGTGGTCTTGCCAGTGCCGGAGAGGCCGAAGAAGATGGCGGTGTTCTCACCGTTCATGTCCGTGTTGGCGGAGCAGTGCATCGCGGCGATGCCCTTGAGCGGGAGGTAGTAGTTCATCATGGAGAACAGACCCTTCTTCATCTCACCGCCGTACCAGGTGTTCAGGATGACCTGCTCACGGGAGGTGACGTTGAAGGCGACGCAGGTGTCGCTGCGGAGACCGAGCTCCTCGTAGTTGTCCACCTTGGCCTTGGAAGCGCAGTAGACCACGAAATCGGGCTCCTGGTCGAATTCAGCCTGGTTCTTCGGACGGATGAACATGTTGGTCACGAAGTGGGCCTGCCAGGCAACCTCCACGATGAAGCGGACCTTCATGCGGGTGTCCTTGTGCGTGCCGCAGAAACCGTCGACGACAAACAGGCGCTTGCCGCTGAGCTGGTTGATGGCGAGCTTCTTGACAGTCTTCCAGACCTTCTCGGACATCGGGTGGTTGTCGTTCGGATACTCCTTGGTGGTCCACCAGACCTCGCCGGGAGCGCCGACCTTGCTGGTCTTGTCATAGACGATGTACTTGTCTTTAGGAGAACGGCCGGTGTAGATGCCGGTCATGACGTTGATGGCGCCGAGTTCAGTAACCTGGCCCTTGTCGAAGCCTTCCAGGCCGGGCTTGGTTTCCTCGTTGTAGAGGACTTCGTAGGTGGGGTTGTAAAGGACTTCCTTCACACCCTTGATACCGTACTTTTTCAGATCGATGTTTGCCATAATTATACTGGTATTTAGTAAAATCTTTTATTTTGCAAAAATATTAAAAATTCAGGATATTTGCAATTATAAGGCGAACATTTCGACAAAATGACACCGATTGAGACGCTGAAGACCTACTGGGGGCACGATACCTTCCGCCCTATGCAAGAGTGCATTATCGAAGAAGCGCTCGCCGGGCGGGACGTGCTGGCCATCCTCCCTACGGGAGGAGGTAAGTCTGTCTGCTTCCAAGTTCCGGCCATGATGAAGGACGGTTTAGCCCTCGTGGTGACACCCCTCGTGGCCCTGATGAAGGACCAGGTCCAGAACCTCGCCGCCCGCGGCATCAAGGCCATCGCGGTCCATGCGGGATTGAACCGTCATGAGGTTGATTTAGCGCTGAACAACGCCGCCTACGGCGACTGCAAGTTCCTCTACGTCTCCCCCGAACGTCTCCAGACGCGGCTCTTCCAGAGCTACTTGCCCGTTCTCCCCATCTCGTTCATCGTCGTGGACGAGGCGCACTGCATCTCGCAGTGGGGCTATGATTTCCGGCCCGAGTATCTGGAAATCGGCGCGCTGCGCGGGAGTGTCAATGCTCCCGTCATCGCCCTGACCGCCACCGCGACACCTACGGTCGCGGAAGACATCATGGACCGGCTCGGATTCAAGGAGCGGAACCTGCTCAAGTCTGGTTTCGAGAGGCCGAACCTTTCCTATATCGTCCGTCGGAGCGAGGACAAGACCGGGCAGCTTGTGTCCGTGTGCAACGGCGTTCCGGGGTCGGGCATCGTGTATGTCCGCAACCGGAAGAAGGCCGAGGAGATTGCCAAGATGCTGCGGGACGAGGGAGTGAGCGCGTCGTTCTATCACGCCGGCATCGGCAGTGCCGTCCGAGCCCTCCGGCAAGAGGACTGGAAGGCGGACCGCATCCGGGTGATGGTGTGCACCAACGCCTTCGGCATGGGCATCGACAAACCCGATGTCCGGTTCGTGGTCCATTTCGACCTCCCGGACAGTCCGGAGGCCTATTTCCAGGAAGCGGGGCGCGCGGGTCGCGACGGGAAGCCTTCCTACGCCGTCCTCCTGTGGAACGACGGCGACCGGAAGCGGCTCGCCCAGATCGAAAAGGTCTCCTTCCCATCCCTGGACTTCATCGAAGACATCTACCACAAAGTCCATATCTTCCACGGCATCCCCTATGACACAGGGATGGGCCGGCAGTTGAAGTTCGACCTTGTCGCTTTCTGCAAGCACTTCCATCTCCAGCAGGCGCCCGTCTTCTATGCCATCGCCTACCTTAAGCGCGCCGGACACTGGACCTTCTGCGAGGATATGGACATCCAGACGCGGGTGCAGGTTGCCGTCGACAGAACCGCCCTCTACGGCATTGAACTGCCGGACGCGCGGATGGTGCCGCTGCTGGAAACCCTGATGCGCTCCTATACCGGATTGTTCTCCTATCCCGTTTCCATCGACGAGGAAGACATCGCCCGGAAATGCGGGCTGACGATTCCGGAGCTGCGGCAGCTCCTGTATGGGCTGTCTGTAAATCACATCATCAAATACATCCCGGCCGACCGCTCGGACGTGATCTTCATCCTCCACGACCGCCTGCACGAAGGAAATGTGGACCTGGCCCCGAAACGGTACGAGATGCTCCGGTCGGTATACCATGAAAGGGTGGAGACTATGCTTTCCTTCGTGGCGGAGGAGGACGAGTGCCGATCCCACTATCTCCTACGCTATTTCGGGCAGGAAGACAGCGCCGACTGCGGCAAATGCGACATCTGCCGGGAACGGGCGAAGCATCCGCAGGACCTCGCCACCCGCCTCAAGGCCTTCATCAAGGCTCCTTACACCCTTGCCGATGTCCGCACGGCCTTCGGCACCATCGACACCGCCTGGCTGGACGTTCTCCGCGAGCTTATCGACAGTGGAGAGGTTCCGCCGTATGAATCCTGATTACCATGAAACACTTCCCTCACCTCCTCATCCTGGCCTCCGTCATCCTCAGCTGTGGCGGAAATGATCCGGTCGATCCCGGCATCGACACGATCCCTCCCGTGGCGACGCCCTCTTTCGCCAAGGGCGCGGACATCTCCTGGGTATCCGAGATGGAAAAGGACGGCAAGACCTTCCGGATCTCGGACGGCAAGACCGCCGATATCTTCGATGTCCTGAAAGAAACGGGGGTCAATGCCATCCGCCTCCGCGTGTGGGTGAACCCTTACAACGGTTGGAGCGGGAAGGATGACGTGGTCAAGCTCGCCACCCGCGCCGCCAAGGCCGGCATGGCGTTGATGGTCGATTTCCACTACAGCGATTTCTTTGCCGATCCGAACCGCCAGCGGATTCCCGCTGCGTGGGAGGCCGACAAGGACGATCTCACGAAGATGGCGAAACATGTTTCCGAGCATACAACCGAGCTCTTGAAAGCTTTGAAGGATGCCGGCGTCACCCCTGCCTGGGTACAGGTCGGGAATGAAACGCGGAACGGGATGCTGTGGCCCGCGGGCCAGCTGTGGACCACTTCCGGCGACATTCCGAACGGGCGCGTCCATTTCGCCCAGCTGCTGAATGCCGGGTATGACGCCGCCAAGGCGGTGTTTCCCAATGTGATGGTCCTTGCCCATGTCGACAATGCCTACGACGACAACGCCTGGTGGTTCGAGCAGATCAAGACGGCAGGCGGCAAGTTCGATGGCATCGCGCTTTCGCATTATCCCCAGGCGTACAATTCATTCTCTTCTCCTGAGGCATGCAACAGGCAGGCGATTGCCCGGATCAAGGCGTTGATCACCCAGTTCAACGTGCCCGTCATCGTCTCTGAAATCGGTGTCAAGACGAACGCCAATGAAGCCATGGCGGCGAAGGTGCTCTCCGAGTTCATGGCGGAGGCGAAGACGATCGACAAGTGCAAGGGCGTATTTTATTGGGAGCCAGAGGTCTACGATGGGTGGAAACCGGGGATTTACAGCCTCCCGGACCAGATTTACAAGTATGCTGGCGAGAGAACGACCTGGGGGGCTTATGATATGGGGGCCTTCGTTTCCGGCGGAAAGGCGTCAAGCGTGATGAACGCGTTCAAATGACGGCTGCTTACTCCAAAGATTATCTGCTTGGGCAGATCCGGGGCGGCGGGACGCTGACGGGCGGGCAGCAGCTGAAGCTGTGCCTGATGCTCAGTTACCCGGCCATCATCGCGCAACTGTCAATCGTGCTGATGCAGTACATCGACACGTCGATGGTGGGGCATCTCGGGGCTGAGGCCGGTGCATCCATCGGCCTGGTTGCCACTTGCACGTGGCTCCTGGGCGGTTTCTGCAGCGCCTGCGGCAGCGGTTTTTCCGTCCAGGTCGCGCATCTGATCGGGGCCAATGATTTCAAGCACGCCCGGGTGGTGCTCCGGCAGGCGCTCGTGAGCGCGCTCCTGTTCAGCGGCGCCATCGCCCTCATCGGCATGGCCGTCGCCGGACCGCTCCCCCACTGGCTGGGCGGCACCCCGGAGATTGTCGATGATGCCTCGAAATACTTCTTCATTGTTGCGGCGTTCCTGCCGTTCATGCAGCTCGACTGGATGTGCGCGTCGATGCTGCAGGTCAGCGGCAACATGAAGGTGCCCAGCTTTCTGAACATCGGCATGTGCGTGCTGGATGTCTGCTTCAACTACTTGTTTATCTATGTGTTGGGCTTGGGCGTTGTTGGAGCCGCCATCGGCACCGGCCTCGCGGAACTCGTCACGGCATTGGCGATGTTCTATTTTGTCGCCGTCCGATCTCCCGAACTCAACCTCCGGCAGGACCGGGGCTCTTTCCGACCGACGCGGCAGGTGCTCGGCAAGGCCTTTAACATCGGCGGTCCGATGACTTTGCAGATGGTGCTCATCCGCGGCGGCTATATTGCATCGACAGTCATCGTGGCCCCGCTCGGCACCATCGCCATCGCCGCCAACGCCTTCGCCATCACGGCGGAAAGCTTCTGCTATATGCCCGGCTACGGCATCGCCGACGCGGCCACGGCCCTGGTGGGCCAGTCCGTCGGCGCCGGCCGCAAGGAACTCGCCAAGCGCTTCGCCTGGATCACCAACCTGCTGGGAATGGGCATCATGGGCCTTCTAGCAATCCTGATGTACGTTTTCGCGCCGCAGCTGATGGGGATGCTCACGCCGGATGCCGACGTCATCGGCCTGGGCGCCCGCTGCCTCCGCATCGAAGCCTTCGCCGAGCTCGGCTATGCCGCCTCCATCGTCATCTACGGCGCCTTCGTCGGCGCCGGCGACACCAAATGGCCCAGCATCATGAACTTCACCTCCATGTGGCTCGTCCGCATCATTCCCGCCGTATTCTTGGTGAAGGTTTATGGTCTTGTGGGTTTCTGGATCGCTATGGCGACTGAACTCACATTCAGAGGGGTGATATTCTTGGTGCGATTGGCGAGGGGGAAATGGTTGGAGAAATAATCTTTTTTCTTTCAGAAAACTTGTTTATCTTTGCATTACCTAAGACTTTGATAGAGAAGCCTATCTATTGATTTTTAACAAAACTATTATACCATGAAGAAGAACTACGAGATTCCCGAATGCGAGGAAATCAATGTTCGGGTTGAAAACAATATCTTGGAAGGTTCTACTACAATTGTAGGTCCGGAGATTCCTGGGGAAGAAGAATAACCGCTTTTAGAGATAAACCTATGAAATACGCCTATGTTTTAGCGGCAGCAAGTTTAGGAATGCTTGCCGCCTGTTCGGGGTTGAATGAGCTTGATCTCGAAAAGGATCCTATCCTTGATGATGGAGAACTTGTAGAACGGGTCATCTTTGAAGCACCCGTCATACGTTCGTTAGGAGAGGAAGGCGAAACAAGAGTTTCCCTCAGCCAGGAAGGAGAGGACAATATTATCTTCGAATGGGAAGTAACAGACACCGTCGGCATTTACCCTGACCAAGGTGCTCAGGTCTACTTTTCGATGAAAGATGGCGGAGGAACCGATGTCGCTAGTTTCGACGGCGGTGGCTGGGCTTTACGCAAAGGATCCACTTATTCTTGCTACTATCCCTTCATCGGGAATATGTATTTGAACAGAAATGACATTCCCGTTTCGTTCGCCAATCAAGAACAGACCAGTGTATCAAACTACGAAAGGATCCGCTATTATCTCGCATCGGAAGGCACAACTTCTTCATCGGGGTATCTCCGATTCTCCCTCCAAATGCTGAATACTGTGATTCGTATCAAGGCGATTGGGCTTCCTGCGGGTACTTATACGAGGATGACATTATCGACAGACGATCCGGTGTTTGTTCAGAAGGGTAGCTTTGGACTGGATAATATGACTATCACAGGGCAGACTTATTCTAATTCACTAGAGATTTCTTTAAAGAACTTCACACTTACTGAGACATCAACTGAAGAGAACCCTGTTCTCATTTACTTGACTTCCGCTCCTGTCAACCTTTCTGGAAAGCTGGTGACTATCCGGATTTATTCCGATGATGGCATTTACAAATGCGAAAGGACGCCAAGCAAAGTCTATGAAGCTGGTGCCTGGGGAGGTCTGAAATGTGAAATGACAAAGGAGACTGCTATCTTCTATACAAGTTCGGACAATAATATTGTTACACCGGCTGCCGCCGATGCATTCGGGGCAGCGATTGTTTCCAACGAGTATGTCGGTTCAAAGGGAATTCTGATCTTTGACGACGACGTGACACAAATCGGGGACAATGCTTTCAAGAGTTGTTCAACGCTGACCGGAATCACCATTCCGGAAACCGTGACGAGTATCGGAGACTATGCCTTTGCAGGTTGTACTTACCTTGGCTCCCCTAACACGCCAGTCAGCATGACGCAAATGCTGCGCGCCATGAGTCCTTTCCGTTCCGGGGAAACTTCCATTGTCATCCCTGTCGGTGTGACCAGTATTGGAAATTATGCCTTCCAGGATTGCACCAACCTGACTTCTATCACGATTCCTAATAGCGTGACCAGTATCGGCACGGGAGCGTTCTCCGGTTGTGACAATCTGTCCGATATCAATATTCCCGACAGCGTGACGGATTTAGGAGATAACCTATTTGCCGGTTGTAAGGGTCTGACTTCCATCGTCATTCCTTATGGTGTGACAAAGATTGATGATGGAGCCTTCGCAGAATGCTCTGAGCTTGTCAGCGTGACAATTCCCGAGACCGTGACTAGTATCGGACAGTCAGCATTCGAGAGTTGCTTCAAACTCACTGATGTCATGATTCCTAGCAGCGTGACCAGTATTGGACATTCTGCCTTTGCATCTTGTACGAGCCTTACCAGCATCGAAATACCGACGCTAGTAACGGCCATTGAAGATTTTACATTCTGGAGTTGCTATAGTCTTGTCAATGTCACTATTCCCGAGGGCGTGACAAGTATCGGTTACGATGCCTTCGACATGTGTTATTCACTTACCAGCATTACTATCCCTAACAGCGTAACGGCTATTGGGGGAAGAGCTTTTGCCGAATCGGGTCTAACCGGGATCATCATCCCTAAGAATGTGACCAGTATTGAAGAATGGGCATTCACTGAATGCTCCGCCTTAACACACATTACGGTTCACGCCATCAATCCTCCGTCTGATGTGACAGCGTCCACTTTCTCAGACACGAACGATTGCCTCATTTATGTTCCGTCCGGGAGCCTCAATGCGTACAAAACTGCGGCTGGTTGGAGCGACTATGCTTCCAGAATCTGTGATCACGTCTATGTTGAAATGGGCAACGGCATGAAATGGGCGACAACGAATGTGGGGTCCGTTGGACCGGATGACCTCGGAGATTACTTCGCCTGGGGCGGAACTGTACCACTCTATCCTTCTACCAATAGTTATAGTGGATCTTTCACAGATACGGCAACCGCCATATGGGGCGGCAGTTGGCGTATGCCTACGCCTGAGGAATGGGAAGCGTTAATGGACGATGGGGATTACGACTGGGCCTGGGATTATACTAGAAATGGTTTTACGGTAGTAAGTAAAGTTCCCGGATACGTCGGGAATACATTATTCCTCCCCGCCGCAGGTACTGTTGGAGATGAAGAAATGATGGGGGTTGGCGCTGACGGGTATTATTGGTCTACAGGACAGTGTCCTTATGATGCGACATACGGATGGGGACTGTTATTCGAACAGAATATCGGCGTATACATGGGACGCTATGTACCTTATGGTGGTTGCTCCGTCCGTCCCATTTACGAATCAAACCTCGTGGGGAATATGGAGAATCCCCATGATTCGGGAAATGAAATCGACATTTAATCCAGCAAGACGCCATGAAAAAAGGATATTTTCTTCCCTCGCTGATATGCCTGCTGGCGGTATCCTGCACCGTCCAGGAACTTGATGTCCAGGCGCCTTCTCCGATTAAGGAAGTCGTTGAGGACGATGTCTTCTTCGCCAGTCTGGAATCCTATTCCACATCGGATACGAAAGTCTATATCGACGAAAACGTCCAGATGCACTGGGACGCGGAAGACAAACTTTCCATCTTCAATCTCAATACCCTGAATCAGCCGTATCAATTCTCGGGTGAAACCGGGGATGTTTCCGGATACTTTACGAGAGTTTCTGAACCCGCCGAGACGGTGGACAACCTGGATTACATCTGCGCGGTCTATCCCTATCGGGAATCCACGACGATCAACGACTCGGGCATATTGACATTGACCCTTCCGGCGGAGCAGACCTACAAGGCCGGTTCTTTCGGTCTCGAGGCAAATACGATGGTTTCCACGACAGACGGCCATTTCCTGAAATTCAAGAATGTGGGCGGCTATCTGGCCCTTAAGTTCTATGGTTCGGACGTGTCCGTTTCATCCATCAGACTCGATGGCAACCTCGGGGAGCCTCTCTCCGGAGAAGCGACTTTGACTCCTGGCATCGGCACAAATCCTAATATTTCCATGGCATCTACGGCCGGGACTTCCATTACGCTCACTTGCGAGACTCCAGTCCAACTGGGAGCGGACAGGGATCATCCCACCATTTTCTGGTTGGTGGTTCCTCCGACGACTTTCACGGAAGGTTTCAGATTGACCGTGACGACTCCGGATGGGGATATATTCTTCAAGGAAACGACTAAGAACCTGACCATCGCCAGAAACGACGTGCTGCGGATTTCGCCAATAGAGGTGACGATAAGCAGTGAAGGTTACGGATTGAACGACATGTCTCCCGTTGATGAGAATATCAATTACAAGACAGATGTTGATGAAACGTCCCGTACTGTCACCGTCACGATGCCTACCGTCACGAACTTCTCAGATATGCAATTCAATTATGTCATTACCGGCAACGCGGTGATGATGGACGGGAAGGTCGTGGACGAAGAGACGCACGTTTCGCAAAACGCCATACTGACTGTTCGCAGCGGAAATCATGGGAAAAACTACACCCTGGTTGCCCGCAACACGGGCCTTCCGGTAGTGCGGATTACGACAAATGGATTTACACGGGAAGATATCGAGGGTGACGAGACCCATGAGAATTGGCGAGGTACCAACAAGGACCGGCCTGGTGAGACTGCTCACATCCGAATCGAAACTGCTGATGGCGATTTAGATTTGGATATCGATACGGAAATCAAGGGCCGGGGCAATGCCACCTGGACCTACGATAAAAGGCCTTACGCCTTGAAATTGAATAAGAAGAAGAAGGTTCTCGGTATGCAGGACCACAAGCGCTGGATTCTTCTTGCCAATTGGAAGGACCGTACCCTTCTTCGTAACGACGCTGCATTCTGGCTTTCCAAGAAGAGTGGACTTCCTTACACGGTCAACGGATATTTCGTCGAGCTCGAGTTCAATGGTGAGCACCGAGGGAACTATTATCTGTGTGAACAGATTAAGATTGACCCGAATCGAGTGAATATAAACGAGTTCAAATCGACAGACATCACCGGTGGTTACCTGATGGAAATCGATAACAACTATGACGAGCAGTATAAATTCATATCCGGGTTTTATGGAAGTTCCTCCAATCCAAGCGGGTTGAAGTACATGTTCAAGGAGCCGGACGAGAATCTTCCGGACGAGGCCTTCAACTATATGAAGACATATATACAGAATATGGAGACCTTGATCAAAAGAATCCGCCGCTATCAGGATTACGGATACAGGGAGTATCTTGACATGGATTCCGCTATCTGGTTCATGTTTGTCAATGAATTGACCGGGAACGGCGATTTCTTCAACACCGACAGCAACAATACAAGTTCGCAGTGGTATGGCCCCCACAGCACTTACCTGTACAAAGACAGGGATGTGCAGAATGGGGACGGCACGACGACCGTCAGCAAACTTTTCATGGGCCCTGTATGGGACTTTGATTACAAAACCTTCATTTCCACACTTACGACGACCTCCTGGAATGGAAGTACTTCCAGTGAGAATAGAATCAAATGGGTTGGAGCCAATAATTCGAACTACTACTACTATTACTTGTGCAAAGACCCCGAATTCAGATCCCGTATGCTTTCCCTATGGAGTGAATACAAAGAGGTCATCACGCCCGCGGCATTCTCGAAATATATCGATGATATGGCTGACTATATACGCCTGTCCGAAGAATTCAACACCAGGATGTGGGGGTATACCAATACCAGTCAGGACCAAGGTCAGAACGGAGATAATTTATTCTCTTTCCAAGAAGCTGTAAATTTGATGAAACAGGCATTCTCTAATAAGCGCACATTTATTGATAATAATATTGAAAGCTTGAATCAATAAACTCAAAGAAAGGGCACCTATTAAATGCAGGTGCCCTTTTCATTTCCTATAACGTCAGCAGCGGAGAAGGAATTCCCCGCTCTAACACGCGCAGATGGATTACGCCCGGGACGATGCCCAGGTCATCCAGTACTGCGCGTGCATTGTCATATGCCAATCGCGGTGTGTTGTTATTCCCACTCAAATGACACAAGAATAGATTCCTCAGCCCCGGATGCATAAAACGCCTAATGGCGTCGCCGCAAGCATCGTTAGACAGATGCCCGGCGCCCTGACAAATGCGCATTTTGAGTTCATGCGGGTAGAAGCCACCCAAAAGCATATCGACATCAAAATTGGATTCCACCACCACGGTTTCGGCTTCGGAGGCCCAGGCCATGGCTTCTTCCGTGACGTGGCCGAGGTCGGTCATCAGGACGAAGAGGTGGCCTTCACAGCGGATGGCGTAGCCGACTGTCTGAGTGGCGTCGTGCGGGACCACGAAATACTGCGCCTCAATGCCCTCTGCCACGGTATTCCATTCTTCATAACGAAGGTCTCGCCGACAGCCGGTAATCTCAAGCCTAGTGAACGGATGGCGGGACAAAGCCTCATGCAGCACCGGCGTCGTATAAACCGGTTTGGAGAGGCGTTTGCAGATGGAGCCAAGGTTGCGGATGTGGTCGCCATGGTCGTGGGTGACGAGGACGGACTGGAAGCAGTCGAAGTCCAGCGAGACGCTCTCCAGGATCTTCTTCATCCGGCGGATGCTTACGCCCGCGTCGATGAGAACACCCGACGGGGCCTCCCCCACTTCCTCGCGAAGGAGCAGGTAGCAGTTGCCGCAACTGCCGCTGGAAAAACTCAGGAAGCGAATCAATTCCGTTCCTCCTCGCAATACCGGGAGATCACGTTGTAGGCGTCCCCGATGCCGAGCTCGCCGGCACGGGACAGGTCGATGCAGCCTTTCTCCTTGTCTTTCAGATAGATGAGGACCAATCCCCGGTTGAAGTACGCCTCGCCCATGTACGGATACAAGGCGATCGCCTTCCCGTAACTGTCGATGGCATTGACCAGCTGCTGGGACAGACAGTACAGATTGCCCAGGTTGAACTGGATATAGGGCATCGCCGGCTGGATGGCCGCCGCCTGCTCCATATCGGCCAAAGCCTCGGAGTAGTCGTAATGGCTCGTGACCTGCTCGCGGACGCGGGCGCGGGTATTACCCTTGTCGTCCATGGTAAGCGTTTGGACGTTGGATTCGATGGAGGCGATAAAGTCGATCATCTCCGCCCTCAAAACCGCCCGGTTCATCAAGTAGAACGCCTTGTAATAGCGCTCGTACCGATCATTACCTTCCTCCTCCTCGATGGCGCGGTCATAATGCGTCTGGGCGGCATTGTACTGCTTCTGGTCCAGCTCCGCCAGCGCCAGGAGGAACTCCCGGGCCGCACCGGAAGCCTTTCCTCCGTAGAGGACCTCGTCCAGCACCTGCTGCGACGGTTTCGGAACCTTCGTCGCATCCTCGGTCACGGTGACGGGCAGCGGAAGGCCCGCAAAGAACCGGTCCATGAGCGGGTTCTCGTACCGACGCTCGAGCGCGTAGTTCGTATCGTCTCGGTTAGCCGCCAGGACGAACTTGTACAGCGGCTTGAGGTTGATGTCCACGTCACGATGCTGGAGCATCTCGTCGTCAAAGTCGTGCTTCGCGAATTCGGCGTCCAGCGCCAGCAAAGAGCTGTATTTCTTGGTGGTATCGGCAAACTCGGCGGCGCCGGTGGCGTTCTTGGCGCGGTATTCCGCGACCTTCCGACGACCGGTCTGGTAATCCTCCCGCGAGGCCCGGTTCATGCCGAGCTGGAGTTCGGCGTAGGCCCGGTTCATATACGCCTTCGCGAAGTCCGGGTATAGTTCGATGGCCTTGTTGTAGTCCGCGAGGGCATCATCCCATCGACCCATTTCCAGGAAGAAACCCGCCCGGTTGAAATAAGCTAGCACATTCTTCGGGTTGATGTTGATGACGCGGTCCATGTCCGACAAGGCCGATGCGAAATCGCCCACCTGCGCCGATATAAGGCTGCGGTTGTAGAGGGTGAGGGCGTTGCCGGGCTCGTGCCGGAGGACGGTGTTAAGGTCTGCCATCGCCTCGTTCAGGTGGCTCTGCTCGGAATGGAGGAGGGCGCGGTTGAAATAGGCCAATGTGTTGGTGCTGTCAAGCTCGATGGCCTTGTCCATGTCCTTGATCGCGGCATCGTAGTCGCCCCGCTCGGCAAGCAGGCGGCCACGGCGGATGTAGCCTTCCGGCTCGAAACGGTCAATCTTGATGGCCTTGTCATAGTCGGTCATCGCCTTGAGGGTATCGCCCAGAAAAAGGTAGGAGGCGCCACGGTTCAGATAGGCCGACGGGTCCTTGGGCTCCTGGCGGATATACTTGTCAAAGTCCTTGACGGCAGGCTCGAACTGCTGGCTCAGGAAGTATGTAACACCTCTGGTGAAATACAGGCCGGCCGATCCGGGACGGAGTTCAATCGCCTTCTCCAGATCATTCAAGGCATCCTCATAGTCTCCGAACCGGCTGGCCGTGATGGCGCGGTAGTGATAGCCGGAGGTGAAGATGGGGTTCAGGCGGACAGCCGTGTTGAAGTCCGTCCGGGCGCCGCGGATGTCACCGAGGTTGTATTTGGCGATACCCCGGTAAAAGAAGGTCCAATAGTCGGTGGAATCGATCTGGGCGAGGATGTTGAAATGCGAAACCGCCTCCGCCAAACGCCCTTCAGCCAAGGCGTTACGGCCCCGGAACATGAAGACGTCCTTATCGTACTGGGCATGCGCAGCGAAAGCGCAGCACAGTGCGAAGAGGAGGCTGATAAGAAGTTTTCCAGCGTACTTCATCCAGAAAAATTTTCAAATGACGGCTGAAATGGCTAATTTCGCATCTAACTTACAAAGATAAGCATTTATCGTGCCCTTCGGACGGATGAACGGAAAATTTTTACTCACCTCCCTCTTCTTGCTGGCCCTGACGACTTTCGCCGCGGCCCAGTCCAAGGGTTACGTCATCAGCGCCCGCAATGCGGAACCCATCGCCACCGAAGAAGGCCTGCGCACCCGGGTGGAATTCCTCTCCGACAGCCTCCTCACCGGCCGGGCCTCCGGCACACCGGGCTCCATCCACGCGCAAGCGTGCATCGCCCGGGAGTTCGCCGCGGCGGACCTCCTTCCCGCCAACGGCACCTGGTACCGCGGATTCCGGACCATCTCCGGCGCTCATGCCCACAATGTCCTCGGCTTCCTGCCCGGAAGCGGGGATAAATATGTGATCGTCGCCGCGCATTACGACCACATCGGCACACTCTCCGGAACCTTATATCCCGGCGCCGACAGCAACGCATCGGGCGTCGCCGCGCTCCTCACGCTCGCGCGCATGTTCCAGAAAATGAAGGATCTCGGGAAGACCTACTCCCATACAATCATTTTCGTTGCCCTGGACGGCAAGGAGCAGAGCCTGGGCGGCGCGAACTATCTTTGGAGTGAGATCGCAGGGGGAAGGCTCATCGACCCGAAACGGGGCACTCCCGTCCTGGCGAAGGACATTGACAGGATGGTCAATATCGACCAGGTCGGCGGAACCGAAGCCCCGCTCCACAGCAAGCGGCCCGATTACTTGATGATGCTCTCCGAGCCGGAAACCGGCCGCCGGGACGCCCTCCTGATTGCCAACATGAGCCCGGAGGTGAGCCTGGACGTCGCTTTTGACTATTACGGCAGCAAGGACTTCACCCGGGTGTTCTTCCGCTCCATCTCCGACCAGAAACCTTTCCTGGAAAACGGCATTCCGTCCGTGATGTTCACCTCCGGCATCACCCTCCGCAACAACAAGGCGAACGACACGGCGGATTCCCTGGACTACGGCATCCTCCGCCGTCGCGTCATTGCGATGTTCTACTACCTCGTCAGGGTAATATGAACCGCCTGACCGCCATCCTGCTGCAGGTGTGGCAGCTTCCCCAGAATCTGGTCGGGCTCGTCTTCGGCTGGTTCTTGAAGGGAAAGGAACGGCATCCCGGTCTCCAGGGCATCCCCAAAAGCATCCGTTTAATCAGTGGCGATAATATGCAGGGAGGCATCTCCCTCGGCAACTTCGTCTATTTCCGGAAACCCGCCTACGACCGCCTCCTCCGGCACGAAGCCGGCCACTGCCGCCAATCCCGCCTCCTCGGGCCGTTCTACCTCCTGGTCATCGGCCTCCCCTCCCTCCTCTGGGCCCTCTGGTGGCACCCCGGCCGTCCCGTTCCCTACTCCTGGTTCTACACAGAAAAATGGGCCGACCGCCTGGGTGGTGTCACCCCGCGGCCGGTCCAGAATAAATAACCTGTTACGACAAAACGAAAAAAGCCAGGCTTGTGAGCCTGGCTTTTTCTTGTGTCTGGATGACTGGACTTGAACCAGCGACCTCCTGGTCCCTAACCAGGTGCGCTACCAACTGCGCTACATCCAGAGG
>JAFYTP010000046.1 GCA_017558775.1 Bacteroidales bacterium
TACTCCGCGATGTGGGAGTGCAAAGGTATGGAGTTTTTTTGAAACTACCAAATTTTTTTGAGATTCCGGGTCAAGCCCGGAATCTCAAAAAGGTCAAATCCGGAATAAAAAGGTGGTTAAATCCGCCCCGGGTTAGCTCAAAAACTCCAGGATTTTGTCCATCTCGGAAGCCTTAATCGCCTGTTGTTCACCGGTTTCAAGGTTCTTGATGTTCACGGTTCCGGCCTCGATTTCGGACGATCCGTTGATAGAGATAAACGGAATCGCTTTCTTCGCGGCATAGTCAAACTGCTTCTTCAGCTTGCCAGCCTCGGGATAGACTTCCACGGAAACGCCAGCCTCGCGGAGGGCCTTCGCCAACGGAAGCACATACCGGAGTTCCTCGGAACCCATCACGGCAAAGAGCAGCTTCGTGCTGCTGCCGAGGTCTTTCGGGTACTTGTCCAAACCCTTGAGGACGTCGTAGATGCGGTCGGCACCGAAGGAGATGCCGACGCCGGAGACGTTCGGGAGGCCGAAGATGCCGGTGAGGTTGTCGTAGCGGCCGCCGCCGCAGATGCTGCCGATGGGGAAGTCCAGGGCCTTGACCTCGAAGATCGCGCCGGTGTAGTAGTTGAGGCCGCGGGCGAGGGAAAGGTCGATTTCCACGGGCTGGGAGACGCCGGCCGCGTCGATCAGGCCGAACAGTTCATCGAGCTCGTCCAGACCCTTCAGGCCGGTCTCGGAAACCAGGCCGGAAGCGGAACCGCCGTTGAACAGGCCGCGCATCGTCGCAAGCTTCTCCGCCGTCGTGCCGGAAAGCAGCAGGACGGGGCGCAGGACGGCGACAGCCTCGGCCGTGAGGCCCTTCTCCATCATCTCCGCCTCGACATTTTCGAGCCCGATCTTATCGAGCTTGTCGATGGCGACGGTGATGTCGACCACCCGTTCGGGGAAGCCGCAGATCTCCGCGAGGCCGGTGAGGACCTTGCGGTTGTTGATCTTGATGAGGACGTTCACGCCGAAGAGGGAGAACACCCGGTCCACAATCTGCACCAGTTCCAGCTCATTGACCTGGGAGGTGGTGCCGATCACGTCCACGTCGCACTGGTAGAACTCGCGGTAGCGGCCCTTCTGGGGACGGTCCGCGCGCCAGACCGGCTGGATCTGGTAGCGCTTGAACGGGAACGAGATCTCGTTCTGGTGCTGGACCACGAAGCGGGCGAACGGGACCGTGAGGTCGTACCGCAGGCCCTTCTCGGGCGGGAGTTCGGCCTTCTCGCCGGAGTTCTGGATGCGGAACAGGAGCTTGTCGCCCTCGTCGCCGTACTTGCCCAGCAGGGTGGAGAGGTTCTCCATCGCGGGCGTTTCAATCTGCTGGTATCCGTAGGTCCGGAACACGCTCCGGATGGTGTCGAATATATAGTTCCGCTCGGCCATCTCGCGCTGGCCGAAGTCACGGGTTCCCTTGGGTATGGACGGTTTCTGTGCCATAGGACAATCGAATTTAAGAATACAAAGGTACATATTTTTGCGGAAATTGTTATTTTTGTACTCTTATAATCCTCATTACCTTCGAGATGAAAGATTTTGTCAAAATGATGCTGGCCGTGATCTGTGCATTCATCGTGATGCAGATTGTCGGCTTCTTCCTTTTATTCGTGATGATCGGCAGCATGGCCGCCCTCGGAAGCGGGAAAACCGTCCTTCCGCGGGAAGGCGTGCTGGATCTCAATATGTCGCAGTTCTCCCTGGCTGAACAGACCGTGGACGAGTCCTTCAGCCCCACCGTGTCGCTGCTCGGACTTTCCGCCGGCGGCCCCACCGTGGGCCTCTGGGACGCCATCCAGGCCATCGAGGCCGCGGCGGCGGACCCTGGCGTCAAGTATATCCTCCTCCGTGCCGACGGCGCCTCGGGCGGCGTCTCCTCGATGGAGGAGCTCCGCGCCTCCCTCGCCGAGTTCCGCAAGAGCGGCAAGGCCGTCGTCGCCTACACGGAGAACCCCACCTCCGGCTCCTACTACCTCGCCTCGGTGGCCGACAAGGTCTATATGACCAGCTACCACGGCGGTAACGCCCAGATGCTCGGCCTTTCCAGCCGGATGCTCTTCCTGAAGGACCTGCTGGACAAGGTGGGCGTGAACTACCAGCTCATCCGTCACGGCAAGTATAAGTCCGCCGGCGAGATGTACATCAAGAACGCCCCGTCCGATGAGAACCGCGAGCAGTACCAGGTGATGGTCAACTCCCTCTGGAAGACCATCGCCGCCACCACCGCCGAATCCCGCGGCCTGACCGAGGACAAGCTGAACGAACTCATCGACAACCTCCAGCTCAACTTCCCGGAAGACTTCCTGCAGAACGGTCTTGTCGATGAGCTCCTGGACCACGAAGGCCTCATTAAC
This sequence comes from Bacteroidales bacterium, assembly GCA_017558775.1. Lineage (GTDB taxonomy): Bacteria > Bacteroidota > Bacteroidia > Bacteroidales > UBA932 > Cryptobacteroides. Next base: position 2,385 of record JAFYTP010000046.1, read on the forward strand.
AAGCTCTGCACCCTCGCGCAGGTGGAGAAGCAGGAGGACTTGCACCTCATCCCGTTCGCCGATTACGTCTCCGCGAAGGTGCTCAACTTCCGCGGCAAGGAGAACGTCGCCATCCTGTTCGCCGACGGTGAAATCATCGACGGTTACGACTACAACGAGATTGCCTCCGACCGCTTCGTCGCCGAAATCGACAAGATCCGCAAGGACAAGACCGTCAAGGCCGTCGTCCTCCGCGTGAACTCCCCGGGCGGCAGCGTCGTCGCCTCCGAGAAGATCCGCACCGCGCTGAAGCTCCTGATGGACGAGAAGCCCCTCGTGGCATCCTACGGCAACTACGCGGCATCCGGCGGCTACTGGATCTCCTCCGGCACCCAGAAGATCTACTCTGACGCCACCTGCCTCACCGGCTCCATCGGCGTGTTCTCGATGATTCCAGAGTTCTCCAAGACCGCAAGCAAGCTGGGCGTGAACGTCGTCACCGTCGGCTCCAACAAGCACAGCGACATGTACTCCCTGATGCGCCCCTTCGACAAGGACGAGGAGGCCACCATGCAGGCGTATGTCGAGGATATCTACGACCGTTTTGTGAACATCGTCTCTGAGGGCCGCTCCCTGGAGCCCGCGCAGGTGGATGACCTGGGCCAGGGCCGCGTCTGGGTGGGAACCGACGCGCTGGAAAGGGGTCTTGTCGATGAAATCGGCGGCCTGCGCGACGCTGTGAACTACGCCGCCACCCTCGCCGGGTTCGTGAACAAGAGCGACTATCGCGTGGTCGGCTTCCCGGCTCCGCTCAGCAAGGCGGACCAGCTCATGGAGATGATCTCCGGCCGGAAGGAAGAGCCTTCTATCCTCGCCGGCACGCCGTTCGAGGCGCTGGGCAAGTCGCTCCGCGGCCTCCGCGAGAACGAGCCCACGCAGGTGTACGCCCGTCTCCCTTACGAAATCGAAATCCGCTAACTCATGGAAGAAAAGAAACTTACGCCGATGCGTTTCCGCCCCGAACGGGTGGAGCGCAAGTGGGGCGTCTCCGAATACCGGATCGCCGACCTCGGCTATATCGACTCCGTCGCCCTGGACGGCTGGCTCTCCGGCAACTCCATCAGCGACATCATGCAGACCTACCTGGAGCGTTTCACCGGGGAGGTCCCCTTTGAAAACTACGGCACCCAGTTCCCGGTCATGGTCAAGTGGCTGGACATCAAGGGCCGCACCTCGCTCCACGTAAACCCGGACGACGAGGCCGCCGAGCAGCGCTACGACGCCTTCGGCAAGACCGCCCTCTGGTATGTGGCGGAAGCGGGCCCTAACGCGAAGCTCTTCCTGGGCTTCAACCGCGACGTCACCGCCGCCGAGTTTTACGAGAAGTGCCAGAACGGTACTGTCGATGAGCTCTTGAATGTGATCAAGCCCAAGGTGGGGGAGCATTACCTCGTCACCCCGGGTATGGTCCATGCCGCCGAGGATGTCCGTCTCCTGGAGATCGCCGAATGCTCCGAACTCTGGTTCCGGCTCCACGCCTGGGGCGATGAGGAGGCCGAAACCCACCTGGAGGAGGCCTTCGACCTCATCGACTTCAAGGCCTATCGGATGCCGGCCGCCAAGCGCAATTCGGAGGAATTGACCGAGAAGATCGCGGTCACCCCGCAGTTCACGGTGTCGGAAATCCGGCTGATGAACGCCATCCGCGTCGGCGCCGAGAACAACGGCAGTTTTCTGCTCTACGCCTGCGTGAAAGGCGCGGGCTCGCTGGAGGTGGAGGGGATGACTCCGCTCTATTTCCACGCCGGCGACGCCGTCCTGGTCCCCGCTGAAATCCAGCAGTTTACCCTCACTCCCGAGGCCTCCGGCACCCTCCTGATGGAGGTGTCCTTGGAACCCCGCCGCGAACCCGACGCCTACATCGACCCGAACGCCGAACCCTTCCTGAAGGGCGAGGATTACGACGGTCTCGAGGGCGAAGAACTGCCGGATCCCGAACTGTAGCGCCATGGCAACTGCCCGCATCGACAAGTATCTCTGGGCCATCCGGGCTTTCAAGACTCGGACCGACGCCACGGACGCCTGCAAGGGCGGAAAGGTGAAAATCGGCGGTGTCAATGCCAAGCCCTCCAAGGAGGTGAAAATGGGCGATGTCCTGCAGGTCAAGAAGGGCTCCGTCACTTTCACCTATCGGGTGCTGCAGCCGCTGGAGCACCGCGTGGGGGCGAAACTGGTCCCCGAGTTTGCTGAAAATTTGACGCCGGCGGCGGAGCTGGAGAAGCTCCGCGCTCCGGTGGAGACTTTCTTCATCACCCGCGACCGCGGGGCGGGCCGTCCCACCAAGAAGGACCGCCGCGAGATCGAGGAGGCGTGGGATGCCATCGACTTCAACGACATCCCGGACGATGTGGCGGCCCGTTTCGGGCTGTCCGACGAAGATTTGGAAAAACTTTGATCATCACGATGAATAGACTGAAAATCTGTTTGTTGTGTCTGTTGGCTCTCGGCCTGCAGGCACAGGCGCAGACGTCCCGCGAGGAGCTCCTTTCGCACATGGAGCTCACGGCCGGGAACTACGCCAATTATCCCGTGCCGACGGGCCATCTGACGCCGGCCCCGGAGGGCTACGAGCCCTTCTACATCAGCCATTACGGTCGCCACGGCGCCCGGTATATGACCAGCGATAAGCATTACAGGCGCGTCCGCGAGGCGCTGGATTCCGCCAAGACGCTGGGTATCCTGACCGAGTACGGCAAGGACGTCCGCAAGCGAATCAAGGTTGCTGCGGCCGACGCGAAGGACCGCGCCGGGGAGCTCACGGAACTCGGTGCCCGGCAGCATCGGGCCATCGCCCGCCGGATGTATGACAACTATCCGACGCTCTTGAGCCAGCCGCTTTTCGTGAAGGCGAACGCCTCCAATTCCCGGCGCGTGATGCTGAGCATGGCGAATTTCGTCCTGGAACTCAAGACGCTGAACCCGTCCCTCGATTTCTGGATGGACGCGAGCGAGCACGACCTGTACTACATCAAGTCCAACAAGAGCATCGTCGTCCCCGATAACGACACCGATGACAAGCTGTACAGCAAGCTGAAAAAGTTCCGGCAGAAGATGATGGAGTGGACGCCCGGGATGAAGGCGATGTTTAAGGATCCCGAGCTGGCGGCTTCCTTCATCGACCCGTACACTTTCGCTGACGACATGTACAATATCGCCGCGGACATGTACTGTGTCCCGGAACTGGGAGTGCATTTTGACGATGTGTTCGGAGAGGAGGGAATGATCAATGGATTCCGCTCCTACAATGCCGCCTGGTGCCTGTGGGAGGGCCTGATGCCGGGCGCGAAGGCCAGCAACATCCGGCTGTATCCGCTGCTGCAGAACTTCCTGGACGAGGCCGACGAGGTCATCGCCTCGGGCGAGTGCGGCCTGCGTCTGCGCTTCGGTCACGACAGCGTTGTGCTGCCGATGGCCTTCAACTTCGGCTTCCCCGAGGCGGTGAACGGGACGGATGACATGGAAAACCTGCATAAGACCTTCTCCATCATTCGCCTCATCCCGATGGCGGCGAACATCCAGCTTGTCTTCTTCCGCAAGCAGGGCTCCGATGACATTCTCGTGAAGTTCCTGATGAACGAGAACGAGACGTCCATCCCGCTGCGGACGGACTGCTATCCGTATTATCACTGGTCCGACGTGTCCCGGTACTACCGCGACATCATCGAGTCCGCCCACCTCACCTATCAAACCCCCGACGAAGATGATGACTAAGAAGCTATTGACAGCGGCCCTGCTCCTCGTCTGCGTCGGAGCGACCGCCCAGATCACCAAGAAGGAACTGTACCGGGACATCGACCGTGCCGGTGCCAACTATTTCCCTTATCCCGGCCCGGCGCAGAAGGTCATGACGCCTGCTCCGGCGGGGTATGAACCTTTCTATATCAGCCATTTCGGGCGCCATGGCTCCCGGTATATGGAGGACAACGAGTATTATGTCTATGCCATCGGCAAGCTGGACACCGCGGCGCAGCTGGGCATCCTGACGCCCAAGGGCGCGGAGGTCCTGGAGATCCTCCGGAAGGGGTATGACGATGCCTACAACCGCGACGGCGACCTGTCCCTGCTCGGCGGCCGCCAGCATCAGGAGATCGCCCGCCGGATGTACGACCGCTTCCCGTCCCTGCTTTCGCAGCCGATGAAGGTCGATGCCCGGTCCTCGACCGCCGGCCGCTGCATGATCAGCATGTTCTATTTCTGCGAGGAGCTCCAGGGGCTGAATCCGGCGCTGAATATCCGCATGAGCGCCAGCAACCGTGACATGAACGCTATCGTCCGGAACAAGAAGGTGGACATCGAGGAATCGCCGGAGGCCGCGGAACTGGAAGCGAAGGTGGATGCGATGCTCGAGAAGGCTTTGGATCCCACCCGCTGCATGAAATCCTTGTTCACGGACGTGAAGAAGGCCGAATCCATCCTGGAACCCCTTGAACTGCTGGAAGCCATCTACAATATTGCTGCAGACCTTCCGAACATTCCGGAGCTGGACCTTTCCCTGATAGACATCTTCACCAAGGAGGAACTTTTCAATGTCTTCAAGGCTTATAATGCCGCTATCCTGACAAGCATCGGCTTGATTCCCGGATCCACGCCTGCGTACAGGCAGCAGTTGGAGGCACGTGACAGCATTGTCAGTATCGCCGACCGCGTGATCCGTGACGGCGGCCCCGCGCTGACGCTGCGCTTCACCCACGACGGTACCATCCTCCCGCTCTCTTATCTGATGGGCATCAAGGAGGCGATGGGCGGCCGGACGGACTTTGAGAACCTGCACAAGTATATTTCCGTCGACAAGCTTATCCCGATGGCGGCGAACATCCAGCTGGTGTTCTACCGGAAGGAAGGTTCGGACGACGTGCTGGTCAAGTTCCTCTTCAATGAGAACGAAACGAGCATCCCCGTGAAGACGGATTGCGCGCCGTACTATCACTGGAAGGACGTGAAACAGTATTGGGAATCCCATCCTTGACTTTTGGAAAGATAAGATAAATACTTATCTTTACGGCGTTTACTATAAACGCATTACGAGTATGGATGACAAGATGACCCGTCGAGATGCCCTGAAAGGCATCTTCTACGCCGGTGTGGGGCTTGCCTTGTTCCGCCCGCTGCTGAGCGATTCCCTGCAGGCCGCCAATCGTCCCGGCGCGCCCCTCGGCCATTCTTTCATGGATCCCTGGCAAGAAGCGCCGGACGGCTCCCGGATTGACAGCCGTACCTGGAGCAAGATGGGTGAGACCCTGGGCATGCTCGGTCTGGGCTGTATGCGTCTGCCCACGCTGGGCGGCGCCTCGGGCGGCTTCGGCCGCAACGCGCCCCTGGACCAGGAGGCTGTCAACGCCATGGTCGATTACGCCATCGCCCACGGCGTGAACTATTTCGACACGGCGCCGGCGTACGGACAGTCCGAGGTGGTGACCGGCAAGGCCCTGAGCCGCCACCCGCGCGAGTCTTTCAAGATTGCGACCAAGATATCCAACATGAACGGCCGCGCCACCCTCGAGGCGGGCCAGCGGATGTTCGAGACCTCCCTGAACAATCTCCAGGTGGGTTACATCGACTTTCTCCTCCTTCACAACCTGCAGGATATCAACGGGTTCAACTCCCGTTTCGGCAACAACGGCCTGTTCGACTGGCTCCTGGAGCAGAAGAAGCTGGGACGGATCCGTCACATCGGTTTCTCCTTCCATGGAACCAACGATACCTTCCCGGAGCTCGTGGACCGTTACGACTGGGATTTCGTCCAGATCCAGCTGAACTATGCGGACTGGAAGGAAATGTCCCGGGGCTGGGGCGGTTCCTCGGGCAATACGAGCGCGGAGTTCTTGTATAACCACCTGGTGGAGAAGGGAATCCCCGTGCTGGTGATGGAACCTGTCAAGGGCGGCCAGCTCGCAAACGTGGACGAAAACATCGCCTCCGTGATGAAGGAGCGTCATCCGGACCTCACCCCCGCCGCGAACGCCCTCACTTTCGTGGGTTCGCTGCCCGGCGTGATGGTCACCCTCAGCGGCATGTCCAACATGGAGCAACTTAAGGAGAATGTCTCCCTGTTCACGGGCTTCAAGCCCTTCGACCAGCAGGAGCACGATTTCATGCTCACGGTGGCGGATCTTCTCAAGTCCAGGGGGCAGATTCCCTGCACGGCCTGCGCCTACTGCATGCCCTGCCCGGCCGGCGTGGATATTCCCGGTAACTTCAAGATCTTCAACAGCGCCAGCGACGCCCTTCTTTCCACGGATACCACTGACAGGCGTGTTGCCGACAAGCGCAAGGATTTCTTGAAGCGCTACAACGCGCAAGAAAAAGGCGTCCGTGCGGACGCCTGTATCGGTTGCAATGCCTGTCTTCGCAAGTGTCCCCAGCATATCAGCATCCCGCAGCACATGCAGCGGATCCGGGA
>JAFYTP010000047.1 GCA_017558775.1 Bacteroidales bacterium
CACGGCCTGGAAGCGGGCGACGCAGAGGCGGAGGTCGGCGCTTGCCCAGGCCACGCCGTTGCCCAGGATCCGGTTGCCGAAGGAACCCCGCATCGCGAAGGCCGGAAGGGCGTAAAAAGGCAGGGAACCCGCCGCCAAACCTTTGTAAGCGAGCTGGTAAGCCAGCGTGAGACGGGACAGGAAGATGGGCACATAGTGGCGGAAATCGGCCGAGAAAACCAGAGAAGTCCGCACCCCCTCGGAAACGCTCATCCCACCGGACGCCGTGACAGTGGCAAAGACGCCCTGCTCGGGATTCATTTCGAAGTCGCGGGTGTCATAGACCAATCCGCCCTTGAATTCCATCCGGTGTCCCCAGGTGTCGGCCGCGGGAATCAACCCCGTGGCGACATACTGATGGAAAAGGGACTCCGTCCCATCATAGACGCGGAACGCCGTGTCCGAGAAGCGTTGCCAGGAATAGACTGCTCCGCCGATCCAGGTCAAGTTATCGGCCACGCGCCCCTGCAGGTCCAGTTTCGCGCTCAGCTGCCGCTGGTGATTGGCATAGAAGGCAATCCCTTCCGTCCCGTCGGCGCTCTTGCGGAGGTCCAGGTCGGCGTGGTAAGGCGAGACGGCGCCGTTGAAGCCGTAGAACCCGTAGAGGGGGTTGTCCATATAGGAAAGGCTGGCGGTAACGCGTTTCCCCGGAATCAGAAACTTGGAATCATAATCGAAGGACACCTGCTTGGCCCCGCAGGAGTAGATGTTCAAATTGGCCATGAACTTGTGCCGATAGTTCGGATAGACCGTACCGTCGCCATAGTCATAGGCCTGCGCCAGGGCGCCGGCGAGGAACCCCATGTCGTTGTTGTAACTAAAAGCCGGCATCACGCCGAGGCTCCAGCCCGATTTCGTCGTCTCCCGGGACAAGGGGACGGCGACCGGATCGTTCCGGTCTTCGGAAGGGATTTTTCTCTCTTTTTCGGCCGATGCGGAAAAGCCGGTAAAAAGAAGGGCGATGACGATGGCGGCGGTGCGGATGTGCTTCATGATGCTTGCGGTTTTGATTCCGGGAGCAAAAGTAGGCACCCGTACCCGTACCATGAAAAAAAATCGGTGAAACGGCCGGTTTTGTCGGTGAAATGGCGGCATTCTCCTCTGCCCAGGACGGGCTATTGAAGTCCGCAGAAGTCGTCTTAATAGATAAAGATGGCCGTTCAAGTCGTATCTCAAATACGTCTCAAACGGCCACGAAAGTTTCACCTATGTTTCACCCGATGTCGTAATGCATTGACATAAACACTTAATAATCAACATTTTACAAGAGATAGTTCGAGTCTCGTTTTCCGCTCCCCTTTTTGTAAATATGCCTTGCAGCGTGCTGTAGGGCATATTTCTTTTTTACAACAACCCCAAAAATCGGCCCAAAATCTCTTATTTTACACCTATGTTACACCTAAATCGCTCGTTTTGGGCCAAAAAGATGGCGTTTCATGGCGTTTCCGTACAATAAGTCCTCGCTTGTATCTTGCAAAAGGGTCTGATTATGATAAAACGAGGCACAAAAGTCAGGGTTATCAAGTTTATATTTTCGTCCGGGTTTTGTATATTTGCGACATGAGAACAATCTTCATCACTTCTGTTGCGGTTTTCCTTTTATGGGTTGTACCAACCTCTTGCACAAAGTATCAGTTGGAACAGGAGCGTCGACCGGAGTTATATGCATCGGCCTATGATTTCGAATACAGGATCTCCGCCAACAATTATCGGTATCTGGTTCCCGTGGCGCACAACCGCATTTCTGAAGAGACGCTCCGGAAGAAGGTAAGCGGCCAAGGCTGGAAAACCACGGCCGTGTACCAGATCAACCAGGACAAGGAGGTGATTAAAGAATATGTGCTGGTTACCGGTGGTACGATTTCATCGGCCAGGAACGAAACATCCCCGGATTATCTGATATTTTCGGATGATAGCCAATCCGTCTCCTTCTATGAGTTCTGGGACGATTTAGACAAACCCGGGGCCTACGAGACGGACCCGTTCACCTATGATGCAACGGACAATGCCATCACCTTGCCGATCTGGTTCGGCTCCTGGGGAGGGAACGGACGGCTGGTCTTTCTGTCATCGGATACGATGGTCTGCGTCTGTACGCACGATAAGGACTATGCCGGGACGGAGCTTATTTTCATGGAAATCCTTCAGCGTGTTTCCAAAAAGGAACGTCAGTCTTGGATAGACCGCTGCCCCAATTACGGACTACGCGATTATTGACTGCTACCTGCTCCTTTCCATCGTCCGCTTCACCCTATCCCGGATATCCTCCGCCGAAACATCGTGTCGGGGCGACATCCGTAGGAAATCCTCGTCCTTGCGGAACAACTGAGGCGAGAGCAGCCGGGTATACATCGTCTTTGAGCGGATGGTATGACGCGATAGATAGCTTGCGTAACTGATAGCCTCATCCAGATTACCTCCAGCTTCCAGCAAGCAGTAGATGTCATAGTAATCCCTGAACACCGTCCGAAGGCAGATGGTGTATATCTTCATTCCCAGCAACTCTTGCAAGGTCGGGGCCTTCACGTGATTATGCTGCCAGCCCACTTTCATCGTCTTCACCGGGTTCTGAGGCCGATAGAACGACAGCTTCACCCTTCCCTGATTGATGAAGATCAGGAAATGGTCCTCGCCCAGGATTTCTTCCCGCGCATCGGGGAACACGCTCTTGATCTCACCAATGATGGCGCCGAAATCCAGTCCAAGCCCATCTTTCTTCAGCCGCAGGAGTTCGAAGTCCAGATCTTCGCTGAGGCGATGGTCCATCTGAAGAGACTGTCCAGTACCTCCGCAAAGGAAGAGATCCTTGATACAATCGAGTTGGGAGACTTGCTCGAAGACTTCCTGCGTTGCCGGAGTCAGTCCGGGGATATTGTTATTGGCGGGCATAACGGGCGATATAGTTATCGGGGTGATTGACATTGAATACCTTGACGGCGAGGATATAATTGAGGATGTTCATCCTCCGGCCTTGGCTTACCAGGCGTTCCTTCCAGACCCGCTTGATATGGGCCTTGCTCCAGATTTGGAAGAGCTTCGGCATATCCTCCAGGTCCAGGTGCACGAGGGCGGCCTCGATGATGGAGTCGTCATCCAAGTGCTCGGGGATGCCTTGATAAGACCACAGGCCACCCGCTGCCTTGACGGTTTCTAGTATGTTGTGCTTTATTTGATCCATATCGATGAGTGCCTTGCGCTGCATCTCTTTCTGCACTTGGTCCTTGGTCTGCGCTTGCGCCAGCGTTCCGGGAGCAAAACCCAAGGCCGCATCCAACTTAATGCTGAGCGGAATGGAAATTACCCTCCGCCCATGCATGATAGCCGACAGTGTTTGCACATGCTCCCCGCTCCGTGCCGCCAGCTCAGTCAGGCTGATGCCCAGCTCGGCGATACGGTCCTGCAACAGTTCAATGGCTGTGCGATTCTTATGTGCTTTCTTTTCCATCTGCCGCAAAGATACAAATATTTTTAACAATTCCGTTAAAAATTTGTGTCTTTATATGACGCTTAAAGTCGTCTTTTTCACGGCAGTGGCGCTTCATGACCGTTCCCCAAAACGTCCTGAAAAGCCACAAAAGTTTCACCTATGTTTCACCTGATGTCTTTTCGGCTTCTTATAAATCGCTGATTTTCAATGTATTACAAGATATAGTTCGAGTCTCGTTTTCCGCTCCAAACGCCTCGCAGCAATGCGGGGCGTTTTTGTTTGTGGCAACCCTCGAGATGCCCGTACGGGTCCAGCGCATGGACCTGTACGAGCGATATTGGCCATTTTTGCTTGCACGGGTCCCGTCAATGGACCCATACGAGCACTAGCACCCGATCACCCACTTGCTTCCCGGGATTCGGGACAGGAGGCTGGTCGTGACGGCGCAGCAGAGGAAGGTGAGCACGGCGATGACCGGGATGGCAATCCAGACGGGCAGGAGGGGCGAGGCGGGGTCGCCGCCGATGACCAGGCCGGCGATCGGCGCGAGGAACAGCAGGTGCATCAGGTACATCCCGAAGGAGCCCTTCGACAGGGCGGTGACGAGCCCCGGCGCGGTCTTGCGGCGGATGCAGGAGAACACAAGGAACAGCCCGAAAGTGGCCAGCAGCACATTCGGGGTACAGAACTCCCAGGACCATTCCAGCATGGGAGTCTCGATGAGCTGCCCCGGCACGCCCTTCCACCAGAAGGACCAGCCGGTAAAGGCTGCGCCGATGAAAAAGCAAATCCATCCGACGATGAGCTTACGCTTCCGGGACCAATCCAAGTGATAATGGATATAATGGGCCAACACCAGATATCCCAGGTATCCGGAGCAGTACCACAGCGCCGTGAAACCGTTCCAGAAGCATTCGCCCCAGAGTTCGTCCGTGATGAAACGGTGGATCCAGGGAATGAAGGTCGACAGGACAAAGAGCCCGAGGAAGATGCGCTCCTCCTTCGCGGTCGCTTTTTCCAGCCAGGGCGATACGACCGGAATGATCAGGTAGATGCCGATGAGCGGGTACATGAACCAGAGGTGTCCGCCCATCGACGGGAAGTTGAAGGGCAGGCGCTTCAGGTCGGCAAGGGACTGCTCCCAGGTCATCCCGCCCCACGCCAGCGGCAGGAAAGTGTAGATGAGCATGAACGCTAAAAACGGCGGCAGGATACGCAGGAAGCGGCGCCGATAGAACTGCGTCATAGTTTGCCCGGATTTCATCGGCACCAGCAGGAAAGCCGACACGATCATAAAGAGCGGCACGCAGGTCCGACCGACGAAACCGTCATAGAAAGCCACCCAGAAGCGGTTCCCCTCATTGGCCAGCAGGGAGACATTGCCGGCCAGCCCGGAAGCATCGGCGGCATAGAAGTTCTCGCTGGCGTGAACCAGCATCACCAGAAAACACGCGATGACGCGGATATAGTCGATGAAAACGATTCGCTGCTCTTTCATGGGGCTAGAAGGACAATTCCTATCTCACATTATACGTATGGATGCTCAGCCCCTGGGCCGACGGCAGGTAATTGATGCCCCACCAGCAGATTTGCAGGCAGACGAAGGCCAGCAG
>JAFYTP010000048.1 GCA_017558775.1 Bacteroidales bacterium
GCAGGCGTAACCGTGGTAAGACTCATGCGGCTGGTTATCCAGCAGCAGCGGCGTGCTCCAGAGAGCCGTTGCACCGAGGTCCGCGATATAATCGAGATGGTCGATGATACCCTGGATATCACCGCCGTGCCGCGCCACCGGGTCCTGCCGGTCCACTTCGTCGGGCGTCACCGGAACAACCCAAGGAACATCGGAACCATCGTCATAAATGCCGCCCGGCCAGCCTTTGTCGTTCTCGGTGCCGGACGAGGCAAAGCGGTCCGGCATAATGAGATAGATCATATCGGCCGTCGTGAAACTGACGCGGTCAGCACTCCCCTTCTCCCGTTCGCGGATCTCGTACGGGTACTTGACCTCATTGACACCGTTCTTGCTGACGACCAGGTAATAGGTACCAGGCTTGGCGCTGGAAGGGATCTCGACATCGACGAACAGGTAATTAGGGCTATCAGCCTTGTGGAGGGCCTTGACGGACACGCCCTTGCCGCCTTCGATGCGGATATCCTTCTCACCGATTCCCTCCCCTTGCACCAGCAGCTGCAGCGGGGTTTTCATCCCGGTCCACCAGCACAGCGGTTCCACCCGGGTCACTTCCTGCGGCGTCGCGTCCGGCACCCGGGCAGGGTCGAAATTCGCGTGACAGCCTGACAAACCGGCCATTACAGCCATCGCCATAAGTATTCTTTTCATCGTTTATTTCGTCAAGACAACATATTCGCCCGGGGCGAGCGTGACCGTGCAGTTCTTCGAGACTTTCTCACCGGTAAACCAGTTGGTGAAGGTGCCCTTCAGGCGGATGCTGACCTCCACGGGGTCGGCATTCAGGTTCAAGAAGGGGGTGCCGCCGGTTTCGCCAGCGGGGCGGTTGTCGGTGGCTTCAGATTTCTCGACTTCGCCTTCGGCTTCGCTCGAAATGACAGGCTCTTCCGGAGTGACGCCAAAGTTGGCGGCGACGATGACCGTATTGCCCTTCACCTTGCGGGAGAAGGCGATGACGCCGTCGGGAGCGTCGATGTACTCGATGGGACCGCCCTTCTCGCCGGCGGCGAGGGCGGGATTGTTGTGCTTGAGGTCGACAAGCTTCTTCCAGAAGGTGGTGTATTCGTTGGCGCTCCAGTCCGTAATCGGGTCTTTCTCAAAGAATTCCAGGCGGCGGGAGAGGCCGATTTCCTGACCGGTGTAGATGAGCGGCTGGCTGCCCGGGAGGGTGAAGCACAGGACGGCGCAGGCGTTCGCCGCGGCGCCCTCGCGCTCGAACTCGGTGCCGGACCAGGAGTTCTCGTCGTGGTTCGAGGTGAACATCAGGCGGTAGGCTTCCTTCGGGAAGCGGGCGGCGTCGCGGGCGATGTACTCCTTGAGGTCAGCCACGGTCTTCCGGCCCTGGGCCATGCTGTTCAGCAGGTGATGGAGCTCCCAGGCGTAGTTCGCGTCGAAGGTTTCGGTCGCATCGGCCAAATTATCACGCTCGGCCTCGGCGAGGAGGTAGATATTCGGATAATCCTTGTTCATCTTGGGCAGGATGCCCTTCCAGAACTCGGCCGGCACCTCACCGGCGGCGTCACAGCGGAAGCCATCGACACCCTTGGCGAGCCAAAAGCGCATCGCGTCGTCCTGGGCCCACCAGACTTCCTCGTTCTCGTAGTTGAGGCTGCGGGTATCGGTCCAGTCATACTCCCAGATGGCGTTGCCGAGGGAGTCCCGCTCATAGAAATTCGCGGGCTTGCCGGTCATCCAGACATTGTCCGGAGCGGTCTGGTTGGCCACCCAGTCCAGGATGACCTTGAATCCCTGCGCATGGGCGGCGGCGAGGAGGTGCTCGAAGTCCTCCATCGTCCCGAATTCCGGGTTCACTTTCTTATAGTCGGAAATCGCGTAATAGGAGCCGAGGGTGCCCTTGCGGCCTTCGGTGCCGATCTCGTACATCGGCATAAGCCAGAGGATATCCACCCCGAGATCCTTCAGGCGCGGGAGCTGGGCCTCAACACCGGCGAAGGTTCCTTCCGGCGAGAACTGGCGGATATTCACTTCATACATCACGGAGTTATAGGTCCAGTCCGGGTGGACAGAGGGCGTCTTCTTGCAACCGGCGAGGGCCAGCAGCGCAAATGTCAGAATCAGGAGCTTTTTCATAATTAGGCGCGTGTTATTAATTGCAATAAAGGTATGAAAAAAAACGGGAGCCCCGACCCGGACCCCCTGTTTTTACCGACGAACCACCCGTTTTGCGGGATGGACCGCTAACGGAGCGACGCTTTCGCCTGTTCCAGCGCTTCGATCACCCGGTCGCACCAGGCGTCGAAGGCCGGATCCAGCTTCTGGAGTTCCGGATGCGCGAGGATATTGTCGATGGTCCTCCGCACCCCTTCCTCGAACCGGACCGTGGCCTGGAATCCCGGCACCGCCCGCTTGAGCTTCGCATTGTCGAACAGCACCGTCCAGGACTTGTCACCCGTCAGGCCGCCCCGGAAATCGTACGGTCCCGCCTCGTCCAGGAACTCCGACGCGACGTGGTACGCCTTCAGCTCCACCCCGAGGATATCGGCGATGGTCTGATAGATCTGGTCCCAGGTCAATGTCTCGTCGGAAGTGATCTGGAACGCATTTCCGAGCGCGTGGGGATTGCCCATCAGGCCGATGAACCCCTTCGCGAAATCGGTGTTGTGCGTGAGTGTCCATTGGGACGTGCCGTCGCCGTGGATGATGACGGGCTTCCCGTCCAGCATCCGCCGAAGCACCTGCCACGACCCGTTGTCGCCATGGACACCCAGAGGCACGGAACGCTCGTCATAGGTGTGGCTGGGCCGGATGATGGTGACCGGGAAACCCTCCGTGCGGTGCTTCTCCATCAGGAAATCCTCGCACGCAATCTTGTTGCGGGAATACTCCCAATAGGGGTTCACGAGCGGCGTCCCCTCCGTGATGAACGGACTCACCGCCGGCTTCTGGTAGGCCGATGCGCTGCTGATGTACATATACTGCTTCGTCCGACCCTTGAAGAGCCGCCAGTCGCGTTCCACCTGCGCCGGGACGAAGCCGATGAAGTCGCACACGCAGTCCCACTGCGTTCCCGCCAGCAGTTTCTCCACGGCCGCCTCGTCGTCGATATCGGCCTTGAGGATGTTGACATTGGCCGGGAGGCCCTCATTCCGGTTTCCCCGGTTCAGGAGCGTGAGCTCCCACTTCCCTTCCGCGGCGAGCTGCCGCGTGATGGCGGAACTGATCGTTCCCGTCCCGCCGATAAACAAGGCTTTGCGTTTCATTTCCATTCTTTTTCGTCCATGGGATAGCGGACGCCCCACTCCTCGCGGAGGCCGTCCATCAGTTTCATGATATACAGGGTTTCGTCCAGCGGCATCTGCGGCGGTTCCGTGAGGCCTTGCGCGAGGGCGTCCCGGCAGGCGACGAACTGATATTCATAGCCTGTGATCTGCTTCGGGACCGGAATTTCCTCCACGAACACGCGGTCGGGACCGTTCACCGTGATGCGCTGGGGATTATTGACATTGTCGATGATAAGGTTCCCCTCCGTCCCCGCGATGACGCCGATGTTGTCGCCCACGCAGGATGCCGAGGACTGGACATTGGCCAGGATCCCGTCTTCCAGGACGATGGAGATGGCATTGGTCAGGTCCATGCCGGTGTCCGACTTGACGCACTGGGAGCGCATCGACACAATCGGGGCGTCGCAGAACATCCGGACGAAGTTGATGACATAGACGCCGAGGTCCAGCAGGGCGCCGCCGCACAGGTCCGGCCGCATGATGCGTTCCTTGTTCCCCATGCTGTACCCGAGGGTGGCCGTCACCAGCCGGGGTGTGCCGATGCGTCCTTCCCGAATCAGGTCCCGCACCATCCCGAGGGCCGGCTGATAGCGGGTCCAGATGGCTTCCGCCAGGAACACCTTGCGGGACCGGGCCAGGTCCACGATAACCTTCGCCTGCGCGAGATTGGCCATGAAAGCCTTCTCCACCAGGCATGGTTTCCCCTTTTCCAGAGCCTCTTTGGTGATGTCGAAATGATGGGAATGCGGCGTTGCCACATAAAGAAGGTCCACCGCCGGGTCGTCAATCACCTCTGAATAAGACCCATAAGCGCGTTCAATGCCCCATTTCCCGGCGAACGCCTTCGCCTTCTCCAGCGACCTCGAACCGATTGCATAAGGCCGGAATCCCTCAAGCCCGTTCAGCGTTATCGCGGCCTTCTCCGCAATCCATCCCGCCCCTACGATGCCTACTTTGAAATCCTTAGTATCCATATTGCAAATATAAGCATTTCAATGACTTCCGCAAGTCTGGAGGGATGAAATATGGGCGAATTACTACGAAAAAAGGGGCTGGCTTTCGCCAGCCCCCGTCGGGGTGATGTGACTCGAACACACGACCCTCTGGTCCCAAACCAGATGCGCTAGCCAACTGCGCCACACCCCGAGGTGAC
>JAFYTP010000049.1 GCA_017558775.1 Bacteroidales bacterium
CACGTCGGCGCGGCGGGCGGCCAGTTTCCGCAGGGACAGCCACACGGCCGCGGCGCCCAGCAGAAGCAGGGCGACGAGGATCCAGTAGGCGGGCTTGCCCACGAAGAAGCCCTTGTCCTCGGACAGGGAGGTCTTCGTCTTGATGAAGCGGATATCCTCGCCGAGGTTTTTCACGCCCTTGCGATCCACCGTGAGGGTGCCGGAGCCGTTCTGGGCCGGCTGGGCGGCCCCGCCGGCGCTCCGCTCCACGGAGAGCTTCAGCGAATCCGTGCTCGCCGTCGCATAGCGGCGGTTCTTGACGTCATAGTAGGAGAACTTCACCGGCGGAAGGGTGAACTCGCCGGGACTGCGCGGGATGAACGGGTATTCGAAGGTCTTGGAGCCGCTGGTTCCGCTCCGGTCCGTCCCGGAAGTGGTCTTCACGTCATACGCCTCGAAATCCGGCGGAAAGTCGATCTTCGGCGCCTCCACCAGGGAGACATTGCCCTTGCCGGTGACCGTGACGATCAGGGAGGCCGCGTCATGCGTCTTCAGCGCGTCCTTGCTCAGTTTCGCCGACACGCTGTATTCGCCCACAGCGCCGGAGAAACCGTCCGGGGCGCCGCCCGGAAGGGCAGATACCTTGACGGTCATGGAGGGCGTCGTCACCCGCTGCCGCTGCGTCACATAGTCGTTCTCGAAGAAATCGTCGAAGATGGAGCCGGTCTTGGCCCGCTGCGTGCGGACGTTCACCAGGCACACAATCTCGGACGGGTCGATGGTGAGGGAACCCGCCTTCTGCGGAATCAGCACCCACCGGCGCAGGACGGCGGCGTTGTACATCTTGTCGCCCACCTGCTCGCGCTGGAATTCAATGCTTTGCGGGGTATCGACCTCCTGGCTCCAGAAGCCGTTGAACTTCGGGAACTTGGCGTCCTCGAAACCCGTGAGGTTCGCCCGCTGGTAGATCTTGAGGGTGGCGGTGATGGGCTCGCCCACCATCGCGTCGTGCTTGCTCAGATAGAGGCGCATGAACAGTTCGCCGGTATCGGTCGAAACGTTGCCGCTCCGCGATCCCTGCTGCTGCGACTGTCCGCCCTGGGCGGAACCGCCCTGTTGGCCCTGCTTTGCCGCGTCACTTCCACCTTCCACGACAGTGATCTGAACGGCCTTGGACGAGATTTCATTGCCCTTGACGGTCGCCCGCGCGGAAGCGAGCTGGAATGTTCCCGTCTTCTTGGCCTGGAGGATGTAGGTATAGGAGGTCTGGGAGGAGCGGGTGGTCTTTCCATTGACCATGGACACACTGGTGGAAGTGCCCTTCTGCGGTCCCCAGACGAGGGTGAAATCGTCGCTCGGCGACCACGAAAACTCCGACGGGGCATGCTCGCCTTCCACGACGAACACGACGTTGAACCGTTCACCTACCTCCACGATATTGTGCACCTCCACCTGGATGGTCGACTGGGCCCATCCGGTGATCACCGTCAACATAGCCACGAGGGCTGCGATCCACCTTTTCATAGTTCTACCAATTCTTTTCTTTCTGCCGGGACTTGAGCACCGCCGCCTTCTCCTTGTTCACCTTGTCCTGGGTCTCCTTCTCCTTGGCCTGGATGGCCTGGAGCATCTGCTGGGCCTGCTGGGGTGAAATCTCGGAACCGCCGTACGGCCTGGGCTGCTGACCCTGATCCTTATCCTGGTCCTGCTGGTCCTTGTCCTGGTCCTTATTCTGCTGGTCCTGGTTCTGGTCCTGATTCTGGTCCTGGTTCTGGTTCTGGTCGTTGTTCCCGCCTCCGCCGTCCGGATTGTTCTCCAGCATTTTGCGGGCGTAGACATAGTTCTCCTTCGCCTCCATGTTGTCCGGGTCGATGATGAGCGCCTCGACGAAGGCCTCCATCGCCGCCCGGTACTGCTTCTGCTGCAGGGCGGCGTCGCCCGCGTTGAAGAAGGTGTCGAAGGCGGACTCGTTCTGCTTCTTTATGTTCCGAACTTCCGGGATATGCCGCAGCGCCTGCTGGTAATACTTGCCGGCCTCGGAGAAATTGCCCTGCCGGTAGAGGTTGTTGCCCAGGTCGTAGGCCGCCGGGACGGAGGTGCTGTCGGCATTCAGGCCCTTGCGGTAGCTGATGTCGGCATCCCCGTACTGCGCTTTACGGAACTGGCGGTTACCCCGGCGGACATCCTTTTTGTCCACCTGCGCAAAGGCCGTCACGCTCAAAAGCAACGCTATGATAAACAAGCACTTCTTCATTGTCCGAACCATTTCCGCTTCGGGCGGCGCGCGCCGATGAGCATCTCGATGACCAGCAGCGCCAGCGCGATCCCGAAGAAATACATATACTGTTCGTCATACTCCTCGAACACGACGGAGCCGAACTCCTCGTCCTCCATCCGCCGGATGTCGTCGATGATGGGGTTCAGGCCGAACTCGTCGTTCCCGGCATGGACATAGGCGCCGTTGCCGGCCTTGGCCACCTGCCGGAGCATGTCCTCGTCCAGCTTCGTGACGACGATCTCGCCGTCCTTGTCCTTCAGCAGCCCGCCATCGACAGGAATCGGCTGGCCCTCGGAGGAACCCACGCCGACGGTGTACACGCGGATGCCGTTCTCGGCGGCTTCCTTCGCGGCCGCCACCGGATCGTCCTCATGGTTCTCGCCGTCGGAGATGATGATGATCACCCGGCTCTTCTCGCTCTGGGCGCTGAAGCTGCGGATGCCCGTGTAGATGGCGTCTCCCATCGCGGTTCCCTGGATAGGCACGGACCCGGTGTCGATGCTGCCGAGGAACATCTTGGCGGAAACATAGTCGGTCGTGACCGGAAGCTGGACAAAGGAGCTGCCCGCGAACACGATCAGGCCGATGCGGTCGTCCTTCAGCTTGTCCGTCAGGCGGGAAATCGCCAGTTTGGCGCGGTCCAGCCGGTTCGGGGAATAGTCCTCCGCCAGCATCGAGTTCGAAACATCCAGGCAGATGACAATCTCCGCGCCGTGGCTCTTGTGCTCGGACAGCTTGGCGCCGATCTGCGGCCGGGCCAGGCCGATGACAAAGGCGACGAATGCCAAGGAGAACAGGACCATCCGGACCCAGCCCTTGGACCCGGACCACGACGGCATCAAAGCCTTCACCAGCTCCTCGTCGCCAAACTTCCGCACCCGCCGCGAACGCATCGACCGCCAGACGCCGTATCCGACGAGGAACAGCGGGACCAGCAGAAGCAGGTACAGGAACTTATATTGGGCGAACATCAACATACTATGGCAATCTTCTCAAAAGGGCGCGGATCAACACTTCCAGCAGCAGGCACACCAGCGCCCAGATGGCGAATTTCGGGAACAGGTCCTTGTAAATGGGGAAACTGTCCACGGTGGTGCGGGTCTTCTCCATCTTGCCGATCTCGCTGTAGATCTCGGCCAGCTTGGTGTTGTCATCGGCCCGGAAATACTTGCCGCCGGTCTCCTCGGCGATCTGTTTCAGGAGGGGCTCGTCAATCTCGACCTTCATGTTCTGTACATCAGGGCCCCAAGGGGTCATGACGGGATAAGGAGCCTCCCCTTCCCGGCCGACGCCGATGGTGTAGACGCGGATGCCGTAGGTCTTGGCGATCTCGGCGGCCATCGCCGGATCCACCTCTCCGCGGTTGTTCACACCGTCAGTCAGGAGGATGATGACGCGGCTCTTGGCGTCGGAGTCCTTCATGCGCGCGACGGCGGTCGCCAGGCCGTTGCCGATGGCGGTGCCGTCCTCGATGAGGTCGGTCTGGACCTCCTTCATCAGGTTGATCAGCGTGGCCCGGTCGGTGGTGAGGGGGCACTGGGTATAGCTTTCACCCGCGAACACCACGATACCCATCCGGTCCGTGGGGCGCTGGGCGATGAATTCGATGGAGATGTCCTTGGCGGCGGACAGTCGGTCCGGCTTGAAGTCCCGGGCCAGCATACTCGTGGAGACATCGACGGCAATGACGATGTCGATGCCTTCGGTATCCACCCGTTCCATCTCGCTCTTGGAGCGGGGACGGGCGATACAGACGATCAGCAGGCACAGGGTAGCGAGCCGAAGGGCCTCGGGCAGATGGCGGATGATGCCCAGGACGGACTTCCCGCCCGCTTCCCACGGCGTCACGGTGGACACCCGCAGGTGCGGATCGCGTTCCTTCAGCTCCCGGTACAGATACAGCGCCAGGAGGAGGACCGGAAGGACCAGCAGCCAGAGGAGATATGGATACTCGAAATACATGTCTTACTTGGGCATATAATCATCGTCATGTTCAGATGCCCGATCAGGTCGGGCATGACGGTCGCTCTCGTCGTCATTGCCGGCTTGACCGGCAATCTCTTCTTCCTCGATCTGCGTCTGATAGGTGGACGTTACGAACCGGACGGCCTGCGGGAGGACGGTCGCATTATCCTCGGGCGTGGCGATGTATTTCGCGAACTTCACGAAGTCCGCCCGCTCGAAGAGGTCTTTCATCTCCTGGTACAGGTCCGCCGGGATATCGGTTCCGCGGAGCCCCTCGAAGATTTCCGCCGTGGTCATCTCCATCGCGCCCACGCCGTAGCGGGCGACAATGTATTCACGAAGAGCGTCGGTCACGCCGGAATAGAACAGTTTCTGCTTGTCGGGGGCCCAGAACTTGTCGCCGCGCCACTTGTCCAGCTTGCGAAGGGCCGTGATATGGGCCGGTTCCTGGAATGCGGGACCATCGGCATTATGCTTCCGGCTTAAGATCCACGATACCAGGCCGATGACCAGCAGCGCCACCGCCCAGAATCCCAGCACCCACGGCAGCACCTCAGCGAACGTCACCGGATATCCCGCCTGTCCGCGCAGATCGTGCGGGACGAAGGTGGCGGTGTCTACGGGCATCGTGAAAACTTCGATGGTCTGCCGGTTGAACTGGAGTGTGTCGATGGTGCCGTCGGTATGGATCCGCTGTACAAAGAGGGGCGGCAGCTCGTAGGTGCCTTCCTCGAAGGGCTGGATGGCGATGGACGCCCGGATGTTCAGGAGGCGGGCGTTGTTGGCCCGGATCTTCTGGACCTTCACGGTGTCGATTTGCCAGTTCGGCAGGGCGATGACGTCCGTCATCAGGGGGTTGGCCACCTTCGGGAAGGCCAGGACCGTGCTGTCGGGGACATTGTCCAGTTCAAAGCCGTACAGCAGGCGGTCGGCCACCAGGATGGAATCCCGCGGGGTGAGCGGCTGGATGAACGAACCGTCCTTGAAGATGACCCGTCCGCCGGTGTCCGTCGCGGTGGTGTCACGCCACGCTTCCTGGGCCGACGCCGAAACGGCGCCCAGGAGCAGGGCGAGTATGAGTAACCTTCCTTTCATCGCTTATGGAAAAGGGAAATCAGGTTCTTGACATAATCCTCTCCCGTGGAGGTATCGACGCTGTCCACCTGGTAGCGGTTGAACAGTTTCACGGCGGCATCCGAGGCGGTCCGGAACCATTCCTCGTAGGCGGCGCGGGTGCTCCGGGAGGAGGTGTTCACCCATGCGGCACGGCCGGTTTCGGAATCCTTCACGTGCACCAGGCCCACGTCGGGAATCGTCCGCTCGCGGGGATCGTACACCCGGATGACGGAGATGTCATGCCGGTTCACGGCCACCTTCAGGGCCTCCTCATAGCGCGGAGCGCCGGCAGCATCGACATCAAGCATATCACTGAGTACGAATGCAGTACAGCGGCGCTTGATGGCATTGGTCAGATAGCGGAGGGCTTCGCCGATGTCCGTTCCGTCGTGTTCGGGGGTGTATTCCAGGATCTCGCGGATGATGTGGAGGAGGTGGCTCCGGCCTTTCTTGGGCGGGATGAACTTCTCCACGGTGTCGCTGAAGAACAGGGCGCCCACCTTGTCGTTGTTGAGCATCGCGGAGAAAGCCAAGGTGGCGGCGATTTCCGCCACCAGCTCCCGCTTGGTCTCCTTGGTGGTGCCGAACAGGCCGGACCGGCTGATGTCGATCAGGAGGACCACCGTGAGCTCGCGCTCTTCCTCGAAGACTTTCACGTACGGGGCGCTCATGCGGGCCGTGACGTTCCAGTCCATGTTCCGCACGTCGTCTCCGTACTGGTACTCGCGGACCTCGCTGAACGCCATGCCGCGGCCCTTGAAGGCCGAATGGTATTCACCGGCGAAGATCTGGTGCGAGAGAGCCTTCGTCTTGATCTCGATCTTGCGGACGCGCTTGAGGAGTTCTTGAGGAGTCATATCACGTCATGGCCGGCAGTGACCGGCCATCTGTTTACGGAACAATAACTGCGTTGATGATCTTCTCGATGATCTCCTCGGTGGTGACGTTCTCCGCCTCGGCCTCGTAGGTCAGGCCGATACGGTGACGGAGCACCTCGTTGCACACGGCGCGGACATCCTCCGGGATGACATAGCCGCGGCGCTTGATGAAGGCGTAGGCCTTGGCGGCCATCGCGAGGGAGATGGAGGCGCGCGGGGACGCGCCGTAGGAAATCAGGTCCTTAAGGCCCTTGAGACCGTAATCCTCGGGGGTACGGGTGGCATAGACGATGTCCACGATGTACCGCTCGATCTTCTCGTCCATATACACGTCGCGGACGACTTCCCGGGCGCGGAGGATGTCCTCCGGCTTCACGACGGCATTGGCCTTCGGGAACTCGCCGCTGTTGTTCATCCGGATGATCTGGCGCTCCTCGTCCTTCTTCGGATAGGAGACGACGACCTTGAGCATGAAACGGTCCACCTGGGCTTCCGGGAGCGGATAGGTGCCTTCCTGCTCGATGGGGTTCTGGGTGGCCATCACCAGGAACGGCTCCGGGAGCTTGAAGGTCTGGTCGCCGATGGTGACCTGGTGCTCCTGCATCGCTTCGAGCAGGGCGGACTGGACCTTCGCCGGGGAACGGTTGATTTCATCGGCCAGGACGAAGTTGGCGAAGACGGGACCCTTGTGGACCTCGAAGTCCTCCTTCTTCTGGGAGTAGACGAGGGTGCCGACGACGTCGGCCGGGAGGAGGTCCGGGGTGAACTGGATGCGGTTGAACTTGGCGTCGACGGCCTGGGCCAGGGTGTTGATGGCGAGGGTCTTCGCCAGTCCCGGGACGCCTTCCAGGAGGATGTGCCCGCCGGAGAGGAGGCCGATGAGGAGGTTGTCCACCAGGGCCTTCTGGCCCACGATGACCTTGCCCATTTCCAGGGTCAGGAGATCCACGAATGAGCTCTCCTTCTGGATGCGTTCGTTCAGTTCCTTGATGTTTACGCTTTCCATATATTTTCTTACATTTGCATTATGCGTTACATTCTATGCCTCTCCTACGACGGGTCCGCCTTCTGCGGCTGGCAAATCCAGCCTTCCTCCCCCTCGGTCCAGCAGACTTTGGAGGAGTCCCTGGCGAAGCTTTGCGGCGGTCCTGTCCAGGTCACCGGCGCGGGTCGGACGGACACCGGCGTCCACGCCGCAGACTACGTCTGCCATTTTGACCTGACAGGTTCCCTTCCCTTTGAGGCATCCGATTTTTGCTACAAATTAAATGCCATCCTGCCCCGCGGAATCGTGGTTCATTCGGTCCTTCCGACGACCGACGATTTCCATGCCCGGTTCAGCGCGACGCAGCGTTCCTATACCTACTTTATCCACCGGAAAAAAGACCCTTTCGTGGCCGCTTATTCCTGGCAGTGCGGCTACCCCGACCTGAACTTCGAAGCCATGAACGAAGCCTGTCAGTACCTCCTGGGAAAACATGACTTTTCCTGCTTCGAAAAAGTCGGCGGCGCCAACAAAACCTCCATCTGCACCATCACGGAGGCATTCTGGAAGCCTTATACCCCCACTATCTATTCTGTCATGGACTCCGGTTTTCCTCCGGAGGAGGGTATTCTTTCAGAAACCGTCGTCTCCGACGACCCCTCCCAAACAAGTTTGGGCCCCTCCCTCTTATGTGGCCGAGGGTGGCCACAGGTTTCTGAAAGAACACCCTCCTCCTGCGACCGGAGTCCCAGTGTCATTCCGAGCGAAGCGAAGGAATCTCAATATTGGTACTTTAGAGTGAGTGCCGACAGGTTCTTGAGGAACATGGTCAGGGCCATTGTCGGAACGTTGATCGAGGTGGGACGGGGGAAGCATGATCCGGCATGGGTGAAGGAGTTGATAGAGACAGGAACCCGGGGGGATGCCGGGGAGTCGGTGCCCGGACATGCGCTGTTCCTGAGCAAGGTGAAATATTGACAGTTAAACTGACATAGAAAGGGCCGCCCCGGAAGGAGCGGCCCCGTTCATTATGTCAGCGGGAGATTATTCCCAGCCGGGATTCTGCTTCAGGCCTTCGCCCGTCTCCGGATTCCACGGGTTCAGCTGAACCACGTCGAACGGGAACGGATAAAGCTCGTGCTTGCCGGCCTTGAAACCGCCGCCCTTGGCAGCCCAGCCGTCATCATGGAAATAAATCATGGCCTTGTGCGGACGTCCGGTCGTCTTCTTGCCACCGGAGCCATGGACATAGAAGTCGTCGTGCAGGTACGGGACCTCGTCGGCGGTCTTGAAGGCCAGTTCCTTTGCGGCGTCGCCCCAACGGACGAGATCCAGGAAACGGCAGCCTTCCCAAGCCAGTTCGAACCACTTCTCCTGCTTGACATTCTCCATGCTCAGTTCGGAATAAAGGGGAGCTCCGGCACGCTCGGCCACCTTGTTCAGGGCCACGAGGCCGTCACCGGCCGTCTCTCCGAGCTGGGCGCATGCCTCGGCATAGAGGAGGAGCACCTCGGCGTAACGCATGATGATCAGGTTCTCCTGGGTAACCTTGGGACGGTTCGGAATAACATCTGACTGCCAGGGCTTGAGCTTCATGAAGAAATAGCCGTAGTTGGCATAGGTCTCGTCATACTTCTCGCAGTTGAGGCCTCGGCGGTAGTCCATCAGTTTCTCTTCCTTGGTCATGTCGGCATCGGCCTTGTAGGTGACCTTCGTCTTGGTGCCGCTGGCATCGGGGACGTCCACCGTGGACTCGTTCAGCTTGTAGGGGAAATCCGTGAGGAATTCCTCGTACGAGACGAACCACGCCTTACGGCGGGCCGAATTGGGCTCATGCGCCATGATGGCATCCATGAACTTCTTGGTGGGAGCGCAGTTGTTGCCCCAGCCATCGGAACCGAAATCGAGCAGGACCGACGGATACTTCTTGATGTTACGGAAGAACATGGCCTCGTTGCGCTGGTAGCTGAACTTACCGGCGCCGTATTTGCCGAAGGATTCGTCATACACATAGTTCGCTTCCAGGACCTTCTCCTCGTTGCCATCACCTGCCATGTGGAAGAGCGACCAAATCTCGGAGGTGGGAACCAGCTCGTAGTTGCCGGAGTCGATCACCTTCTTGAGGGATTCCTTGGCGCCAGCCCAGTCTTTGTTGAAAACCTGAGCCTTACCCAGGAAAGCCAGGCAGTTGCCGGTGGTAATCTTCCAAGCGCCCTTCTTGTCCATCTTGCCTTCGCGGGGCTTCAGGTCCGGAAGGGCCAGCTTATATTCGGAGATGATCCAATCCATGAGCTCCTGGTGGTCGCAGTTCGTGGGACGGGCGTCACCGGGAAGGACGTGGTCCACCAGGGGCGGGGTGCCCCAGTAGCAGGCCAGGTTGAAGTGCGCCCAGGCGCGGAATACGCGGGCCTCGGCCACGCAGCGCTTCTTGGTCTCGGAGTCGCAGAGGGAACCGTCCTCGCCATAGAAATTGTCGATAACGAGGTTGCACTTATAGATCAGCGAGTACAGGGCCTTATAGACCGTCTTGATGTGAGGAATCGTACTGTCGTAGGTATTGCGGAATTCGTTCATCTCCTGACCGCCGGAGCTACTGCCGGCGGGCTTGCCGCCGCCCCAATAGAGTTCGTCGCCCGGGGCGTTCACGACCACGTTCCAGCCGGGATTGTTCACGCCGCCCTGGTCGTTCAGCAAAGAGATGAATTGGGCATAAACGGCCGTCAGGGCCGACTCGGCAGACTCATCGGATCCATAGAATCCTTCATAGGCGATGACGCCTTTCTGCGGAATGTTCAACCGATCCGGGTTGCAGGAAGCAAAGGAGAAGAGTGCAATGGCACCCGTGATTCCCCAAAGGATATTCTTTTTCATGACTGTCATCTTTTAGAAGGAAATATTGACACCGAACATCAGTTTCTTCGCATTCGGATAAGAGCCCTTGTCCAGGCCCATACCGGAAGTGGAGCCGGTGGAAGCGGTCTCCGGATCGAAGCCCGGATAGTTGGTGAACACGAACCAGTCGTCCATGGAAGCATAGATTCGCAGGCTGCTGACCATCACCTTGCTCAGCAGCTTCTTGGGCAGGTTGTAACCCAGCTGGATCTGCTTGATCTTGAAGAAGTCACCGCGGAACACGGCGGCGGAGGAGCTCCAGAACTCCTTGCTGTTCCAGATGTTTTCCAGCTTCGGGAGAGACTTGCCGCACTCCTCATAGAAATAGGTCAGACCGTTGATGTTCATGTGGTCCACACGGGTGACGCAAGGCATCAGCTCGTGGCCGGCGGCGCCGGTGCCGAACATCGAGAAGTCCAGTCCCTTCCAGTCCATGCGGATGGTCAGACCATAGCTCACGGGCGGGAGGGCGCTGCCGATATAGCCCATATCGTCGTCGGTCGGGGCGTCGGTCGTCGAAACCTCACCATTCTCATCCGGAGCGGTGTAGAAGAGGGCCTTGCCGTCCTCATTCGTGCCGGCATACTTGTAACCGCGGAAGTACCAGACCGGATAGCCTTCTTCAAAGTAGGTCTGGAACTTCAGGTTACCGAAGCTGGTACCGGTCTGGTGGCCGACGGAAGGCTCCAGGTAGGTCACCTGGTTCTTGAGGGTGGACAGGTTGCCGTTGACGCTGTAGTGGAAGTCACCGATGTTGTCCTGCCAGCCCAGTTCGAATTCCCAACCGTGGTTGTTCACGGAACCGGCGTTCACGATGGTGGAGGAGATGCCCACCTCGGCCACCGGGGAGATTCTCACCAGCAGGTCACGGGTGTCCTTGTTGTACCAGTCCACGCCCAGGGACAGGCGGTTGTTCAGGAAGCGGGCGTCCAGGCCTAAGTCCGTCTGGACGGAGGTTTCCCACGTCAGGTCCGGATTGGCCAGGCCATCCGGCTGGGAACCCAGGGTGAGGGTGTTGTCCTCGCCGAACTGGTAGTTCACGGAATTGAGGGCGATGGAAGTGGAGTACGGATAACCGGAGAGCACGGCGATGTTACCGTTGACACCCCAGGAACCGCGGAACTTCAGGAAGCTGAGGACGTCCCGGCTGATGTTATCCTTGATGAAGGACTCGTTGGAAACCGTCCAACCGGCGGACACTGAAGGGAAGTAACCCCAGCGATTCTTGGTGGAAAGCTTGGAGGAGTCGAACGCATCGGCACGGAAGTTCGTCTGGAGGCTGTAGCGGTTGTCGTAGCTATAGGTGAGACGGCCGAAATAGGAGATCTGCGCGGTCTGGGTCGGGGAACCGCCGGAGATGGATTTGGTACCGAGGCCGTTGTCCTGGCTCAGATACAGGAAGTTGGGCTCATACCCCTTCAGCGGGTTTTCACCATCCAGGCCGGCACCCACGCTGCGGCTGTCGGAGTAGGTGTAGGACATACCGGCCATGAGGCCGATGTCATGCTTCGATCCGAGGGTCACATTGTAGTTGGCGAAGTTCTCCCACTGGTAGTAGTAATCCTGCGAGGAGGTTGCGCTGATCTTGTACGTCTTGGAGTTGTTCTTGGCGTTCGCATAGTACGGCTCCTCGAAATCGCTCTCGTATTTCTGCTTGATGCGGTAACCCAGGCGGGACGTGAACACGAAGCCCTTGAAAGGAGTGAAGTTGGCATACACGGTACCGCGGACCTGCCAGCCCTCTTCCTTCTTCTGGTTGCGGTCGCGGTAGATGAGCGGGTTGATACCGTCACCTTCCAGGATCTTGGAAACGGCATAGTACCAGCCGGGGTGGTCGGCCGGGCCGTAGACACGCTGCTTGCCGCCTTCGAGGGCTTCCTTCATGCCGAGAGTCAGGTCATCTTCGGAGGTAAAATAGACCGGGGTAAGCGGGTCGAGGACAAGGGTACCCAGCAGGCCGGCACCGCTGCCGGCATACTCGGAGTGCTCACCGATCTTCTGCTGCTTGCGGCGCTCGATGGAGGTGTTCGTTCCCACGGTGAACCATTTCTTGATCTTGTAGTCAGCATTCACCTGGCCGGTGAGACGCTCATAGGTATCGGTGTTACCACGAGCCATACCGTCTTCGTTCAGGTAATTGATTGAAACAAAGTAGGAACCGCGGTCATTGCCGCCCTGGGCGCCGAAGGTGTGGCTGTGCGTGTAGCCGGTCCCGTACAGGACGTCGGCCCAGTTCGTGTCCGTCACGCCGTCCCACACACCGGTCCGGATCATCTCCTCGACGGAGGGCTGCTGGCCGATCTGCTGCTGCCAGTCGATGTACTGCGCGGCATTCATCACCTGGGCGTGGTGGCCCAGCTGGCTCATGGTGAGCTTGTAATTGTAGAAGATATTGCCGTCCTTGGACTTGGAGCCGCTCTTCGTGGTGATGAGGACCACGCCGTTTCCGGCCTGCGCACCATAGATGGCGGCGGAGGCGGCGTCCTTCAGGACCTCCATGGACTCGATCATGGAAGGATCCAGGTAGTCGATCTTATCGACCTTCAGACCATCCACAATCAGGAGCGGGCCGAGGCCGGAGCCGCTGTTGGAGGAGATACCGCGGACGCGGATGGAGGAGCCCTCACCCGGAGCGCCGGAGTCGTTGAAGACCTGGACGCCGGCAGCCTTGCCCTGGAGGGCAGCGGCCGCGTCGGAGGTGGAGCGGTCCATCAGTTCCTCGAAACGGACGGACGCCACCGAACCGGTGAGGTCACTCTTTTTCTGGACGCCATAGCCGATGACCACGGTCTCGTCGATGAATTCGGTGTTTTCCACGAGGACGACATCGATCACGGTCTTGTCGCCGACGGGGATCACCTGGGTGGTGTAACCGATACAGGACACCTCAAGGCTGGATCCGGCAGGCACGTTCAGACGGTATGTACCGTCCAAATCGGTAACTGCGCCGATGGAAGAATTGCCGACGACCACGACGGCGGCTCCGATGACCGGAGCGCCCGTTCCGTCGACAACCGCTCCCTGGACTGCCTTGTTCTGTGCGGAAATGGAGATTCCGCTCAGAAAAGCGGTCAGGAACACAAGGATTCCCACCACTCTTGACATTTGTTTGAGCATGTTGGTTAATTGGTTAAATGATAAAATAGAATGGTTAAATGGTGTTATCTTTTAGTACGGTGTCCGTGTTGGCCGGCTACGCGCCGTGGCTTATTGTAATTTTTACAACGTGTTTACAAATTTATCAAAAAACAGGACTTTTCAGCATAAAAAAGAGAGGAATTGTCTCCGAAAACGTTTCGGTGCGTTTCGTTTCTGGCCGGGGCCAAAAAAGGGCCGCCCTTCCGGACGGCCCGATTAAAAATCGTTATTCAACAAGGACTAATCCTCGTCCCAGTTGGTAACCTCTTCGACCTTGGAGAAGTCGCCGGACATCTTGAAGACCGGGGAGAAGTTGTAGCACTTTCCGGAGTTTTCAGTACCCGTAGCCACAGCGCCGATCCTCAGGAAGTGGTTTCTCGTGTAGACGAACTGCATGCCGCTTTCCACGGTCGGATCGATCTTGAGCTCGATGGTGCTCTGGCCGTCGGCGTTCTTGATCTTCTTCAGCTGACCTTCCGTCTGCTTCTTGAAGTCGAAGTTGTTGTTGCCGTCACTCACCCAACGGTCGGTGAAACCGAACAGGGAGACGGTCACATCCGGGGTCTGCGTGGCATCCTCGACCTCCACCTTGAAGCGGGCGACGATCTTCCCGTCCTCATAGGTGATGACCGGGTCAAGCACGCGGCAATACGGCGTCACGTTGAAATCGACAGTATTGTCGCCCTTCTTCAGCTCGAAGGGAATGCTGACCGGGTAGAAGTTCTGCTGCTTGGTCTCCATCCGGTACTTGGCGGCCCAAACCAGCTTGTTGCAGTAGGTGCCGTTGCATTTGACGTACCAGGTCTGAGCCTCCTCGGCCGGATTGCCGGACAAGTCCGTCCAACCCTCCTCGATGATGGAAATCTTACACGTGTTCGGGAATGCGAACTGCATCTGCTGTCCGGTCTTGCTGTCCAGAATCCGTCCTTCCACCGCGGCGTTATAATACTCCTGATTGTCGAATTCGAACCAGTCGCAAGACGTGGCCAGAACAATCAATGATAACAGTACAAATATCTTTTTCATGACGATGATTCTTTAATTATTCCTGAGAAGGGTTCGGAGTCAGTCCGTTCTCAACGTAATTGCTGATGCTGCCGTAGTAGTCCAGCAGGTCGGTGTTGAGACCGGTCGCGGAGAGATTCACGTCACCCTGATAGACGTTCACGCGCGGGAAGATGTACTTGGGAGTGCCATCCCGGAGGTCGAGCACCGGCAGCACGGTGTGCTTGCGGAGCTGGGAACCGGAACGGGTGCTGAAATACGCGCGGCGGCGCCAGAGCGTGTAGCTCTCGACACCCTCGAACGCGAACTCGACGCGGCGCTCGTGAAGGACATTGTCCAGCGTGGGCTCGATGTCGTCGGTGAACGCGGCCCGGTGACGGATGTCGTTGAGGGCCTTCTTTGCGGTGGCGGCACTGCCCTTTCCGCTCTCGGCATAAGCCTCGGCGTAATTCAGGAGAATTTCCGCATAACGGATGTCACACCAGGGATTGGTGGACTTTTCCGGGGACTTGTCGGCGCTCACATTGACATCCAGGAACTTGCGGATGCCGTAACCGGTGCTCCAGAAATAGGAGTGGTTGCTCGTTCCTTCCTTGCTGATGTCGAGGAACGCGGAATAGCCCGCCTTGCTCGAGGCACCGAGTTCATAGTAGGTCACACCGTTCACCTCATAGGACTTGTCCTGATAGAACTCCGGATCCTTGCCGTTGCGCCAGATACCGCCCTGCGCCACGATGGTGATGCCGCGGAATTCGGCGCCCGGGTAGAGCACCCAGGCCTGGAAACGGGCGTCCTTCGCGAGGAACGGATCCTGCGGGTTGTCGTACTTGATGAAATCGGCCTTCTTGTCGAACGTGGAAGCCTTATTGATGATCTGCGCGAAGAAAACATCTTCCTTGCCGTCGTTTCTCGTCTTCACAGTACCGTCCACCCGGGCGCCGTTCGCGTCATAGTCATCGAACAGGTCGATCATGTCGGAAGTGACGGAGAAGTTGCCCCAACCTGCGTTGGTACCGCCGCCGTGGGCCTGGTTCGGGGAGTTGCTCCGGTCGAAGCCGTTGTCCGCATCGGCCGTGCCGTCCTTGTAGGACTTGCCGAAGATGAATTCGCATTCCTGACGATCCAGGAACAGGTTCGTCAGGTTCTCCTTCGCCTTGGCGACCGAGGTCGTAGCGCCGCCGTACAGGGAGAACTTGCCGGAATTCATGATCTTCTCGCAGGCCTCGATGCACTTGGCATAGTAAGCGTCCGCATAGGAAGCTTCCATATAGGTAAGCTTCTCAGCCACGGCTTTGTAGCTGGAAGGAATCGTCTCCTCGTGCCAGTATTTACTGACGGAAGCGGCATACAGGGCCACGCGGGACTGGAGGCCGAGGGCCGCCCACTTCGTGGCGCGGTAGCTGCCGGCGCCCTGGTCTTCCGGAAGGAGCTCCGCCGCCTTGTCCAGTTCGGAGATGACGAAATCCCAGGTCTCCTTCTCCGTGCTGCGCGGGATGTAAAGGCCTTCGTTCTTGTCGCCGTCATACTGGTCATCCAGCGGCACGGTGACGATCGGGACGCCGCCGTAACGGCGCACCATCGCGAAATAGCAGTAAGCGCGGGCGAAAATCGCTTCACCCAGCATCGAGTCATGCTCGGGCTTGGTGACGGAACCCTTTGCCAGGGCGTCGTCGATCTGCAGGATGAAGTAGTTGATCGACCGCATTTTCTTGTAGTTCCAGAAACCGGTCACGTTGATGGAGTAATCGCATTTCTTGGAGTAGGAGGCCAGCGTCGTGCTCTCGTCCTTGGTGTTGAAGGCGTCCATCGGGATACCGCTGTACACGTCGGACAAAAGCCTCTCCAGACCGGCCGTACTCGAGATCATGTCCTCCTCGGACATCTTGGTAAGGTCTCCCTCCAGGCTGTCGAACAGCTTGTCGCAGGAGCAGAGGCTCAGGCCGAGGACGATGGCAAATGTATAGGTAAATATCTTTTTCATGGCGCAATTCGTTTAGAAGCTGATGCTGGTTCCGATGACATACGTCTTGAGCAGCGGGGCGCCGGAAGCGCCGCGGCGGGACGACTGGTAGGTTTCCGGATCCCAGACCTTCACGATCGGGTTACAGAAGGTGAGGAGGTTCGTGCCGCTCGCATGGACACGGACCCGCTTCAGGTGGAGCTTCTTGAGCAAGGGCTTCGGAAGATTGTAACCGAGTTCCAAGCTCTTCAGACGGAAGAAGGAGTTGTCAACCCAGGAGTAAGGCTGGACGAAACGGTAGGTCGCGTTCGAGGAGGCGTCCTCCGCGCCGGAAGCCGGAGCGAGGGCGGGCCAGTAACCGGCCACCCAGACGGAATTCGGATCGCGCGGGTCGTCGTAGCCCTCCGCCAGGCGGTAGTGGTCCAGATGGTTGACGAACAAGGTCTTGCTCCAACCATAGCCCATACCGCCGGACATCTGCATGTTCTTGTGGGACAGGGCCGCGCCGTTGAAGGTGGCGCTGAGGTCGAAGTTCTTGTACTCCATGAAGATCATGAGACCGAACTGGAGCGGCGGGTTGCCTTCCTTCCAGGAATAGTGGCGGTCCTGCTTCGTGATGACGCCGTCACCGTTGTAGTCGTCGATCTTGTACATGCCCGGGAGCATCTCGGACATGTTCATCTTCTTGCTGCTGGAGGTGTTGTACAGGACGGGATAGTCGAAGATCTCGTTCCAGTCGGCGAACTGGCCCTTGCCGTTCCACTCATAGTACTTGCCTTCCAGGGCATTGTCCCAACGGCCGATGGTGTTCTCATCGTAGTACTGCTGGGAAGACTTGTAAATCTTCGTCAGGGCCGACTCCTTATAGGTGTCGCGCTCGCGGGCGAAGGTGGCCGTCGCGGTGACGCGGTAGTTGAAGTCCTTGAACCGCATCCGGTGGGAGAGTTCGAGGTCGATACCCACGTTCTGGTCGGCATCGAGGTTCAGCTGCGGCAGATTGACGCCGTACATATCCGGAACGGAGTTGGAAGACGTGGCGGCCTTGCCCGTCTTGTCACGCCAGAACCAGTCGACGGAACCGCCGATGATGCCCCGGTTGATTTCCCAGTCGAAACCGAAGTCACGCATGTAAGTCCGGGTCCAGGAAAGGAGGGTTTCAGCCACGGAGGTGCTGTTGTAGCCCATGACGGGCGAATTGTCCGCGAACATATAGTTGGTGCCGCTCTGGGAATAGCCCAGCAGATACTGATAGGCCGATCCCTGGTTGCTTCCGGAGATACCGTCCGACCAGCGT
Source organism: Bacteroidales bacterium (assembly GCA_017558775.1). Taxonomy (GTDB): domain Bacteria; phylum Bacteroidota; class Bacteroidia; order Bacteroidales; family UBA932; genus Cryptobacteroides. Next base: position 17,491 of record JAFYTP010000049.1, read on the forward strand.
AACTTCAGGTTGGTCATCCACGGGACGAGGTTCTTGAAGAACCGTTCCTCGGACACACGCCAGGCGACGGAATAGGAAGGGAAGAAGGCCCAGCGGTAACCAGGTGCATAGAAGGAAGATCCGTCATAACGGGCCATGACCTCCGCAATGTACTTGCCGGCATATTCGTAATTGATACGGCCGACGTAGCCGGCTTTCGCGCTGCTGGAGCGGGAACCCTTGTTCTCCGCGGTGGACTCGATGGCCTGGTCCAGGATGTCGTGCGTGTAGAAGTCGCCGAACTTGCGGTCGCCCCGGAGATCCACGTTCCAAAGCATGGAAGCCTCCGCGAGCGCCATGGCGCCGATGGTGTGCTTGCCGAACTTGCCGGACCAGTTCGCCTGGACCTTGCCGTACAGGTTGCGGCGGTTGTTCCATCTCTCGGTCATCGCGTTCTCGTCCTTGTTGTGACCAATCACTTCGTCATTCTGCCAGTCATAGAGCGGGAACGCGATGGTGAGCTGACGGGTCTCGCGCTGCTGGTAGTCATAGGCAATCTGGCCCGAGAGCGAGAGCCCCTTCAGGAACGGAGCGGTGTAAGTGGCGTTCAGGCTGTTCACGAAAGAAGAAACCTGGGTCTTGTCATAACCGTTCGCACCGTTCAGGGCGCCGATCGCGTTACGGCTTTCGTTGCCGGGGTTGTAGGTCCAGTGGCCCGGTTGTCCCGGAACCTCCCACGGAACGTAACGCTCCGAGTACAGGCCGCGGGTGTAGAAGTTCTGGTTCGCGTTCGAAGGCGTACCCACCTTGTTGTTCCAGCTCAGGGAGGACTGGAAGCCCACCTTGAGATGCTTGGTGACGTTCGTGGTGACGTTCCCCTGGAACGAGAAGCTCTTGTAGCCGAGCTGCGGGCCGTTCAGGATGCCGTTATCCGTGTTGAAAGAGCCGCTCAGGTAGTACTGGGTCTGGTTGGTGCCGCCGTTGACGGACACCTGGTGGTTCACCTGCGTCGAATGCTTCCGGTAGAACTGGGAATACCATTTGTTATCCGTCCAGCCCGCGTCGCCGTTGATGTAATGGTTGATGAGTTCATCCGAGTACATCGGGCTCTTGCCCACGTTGGCGTTCATTTCATTCGCTTCCTTGAACCAGGTGATGATGTCGACCTCCTCGGGAAGGGCGGTCGGGACACCGAAGGAGAAGCGGTTGGAGTATTTCACCGTCGGGGCGCCGATGGAGCCCTGCTTGGTGGTCACGAGGATGACGCCGTTCTCGGCGCCCATGCCGTAGATGGCCGCGGAAGCGTCCTTCAGCACGGAGATGCTCTCGATGTCCTCCGGATTGAGCTGCGCCAGGACCGCGGAACTACTGTTGGAGTAAGTCGTGTTGGTTTCCTGGCTGCGCCGGGGCGCGGTGCGGACGATACCGTCCACGATGACGAGCGGCTCGTCGAAGCCGCGGAGCTTGAGGTCGGTGTTGAAGTCACCGGCGTCACCGGTACGCTGACGGATCTGGAGGCCCGGAACCTTACCCTGCAGGGAGGCCAGGACGTCCGACTGCTTCGTGGCGACAAGTTCCTCGCTCCGGATGTTGGAGATGGCACTGGACAGCGAGGCTTTCTTCTGCGTACCGTAGCCGACGACCACGGTTTCTTCCAGCTCGGTGACATCCTCCAGGAGGACGACGTCGATCACGGTCCGGTCGCCTACAGGGATCACCTGCGTGGCATAACCGATACAGGATACCTCAAGGCTCGATCCGGCAGGCACGTTCAGACGGTAGGTACCATCCATGTCGGTGATTGCGCCGATGGAAGGGTTGCCGACGACCACGACGCCCGCTCCGATAACCGGAACGCCTGATCCGTCAACAATCTTTCCCCGGATTGCCTTGTTCTGCGCGGAAACAGTGTATCCGCCCAGAAAAGCGGTCAGGAATACAAGGATTCCCACCACCCTAGACATTGTTTTGAGCATGTTGGAGAATTAGTTAATAAATTGGTTAATTGGTGTTAATTGGTAGTATAATTGGTCTTTTCAGGTTATTCTCTTCAATAGTGCTCAGCGGTTCGGCGGCAAGGTCATTACTTATTGTAATTCTTACAACCTATCACAAATATATCAAAATCCGAGTATTTATCGTGCTAATTAAAATATTTAAGTTTTCGAAATCGTTTCGCTCTGTTTCGTTTGAAAGAAACGCCCCCGGTGGAAACCGTTCCGTCCGGAGTTTTAAAGACCTTTTCAGAAAATAATGTTATATTTGTGGATTGATGAAGAACCTTTGGTCCGAAATATTGGTGCCGGCGGTCATCGCCGGGCTGACCATCGTCGGAACGGTCGGGGTGGAATCCACCCGGACGGTACGGCCCGACGGGCGCGTGCGGCTCCTGCGGGAAGTGCGGCTGGACACCCTGCTTCAGGACACCCTGAAACGGGACTCCGTGAAGGCCGACGTCCCGAAGAAGGAGACCATCGTCAAGGACCTGTCCGACGATGATTTCGATTTCTTCGGCGTGGAAGACGAACCCATCGACACGACACCCCGGATCTATGCGCGGGATACGATGAGGGTTCCGGAAAGCCTCCGCTCGGAGGATCCCTTCCTGTACCGCTACTACGTGGCGGTCAAGGACTCCTTCACCCACCGGCTCGTCGTCGACTCCCTGAAAGCCGCGGGCGACAGCCTGGACTGGCCCCGGGTCGACTCCCTGTACCGGCTGGACTCCGCCTTCGTCGCCAAGGAGAAGTTCCGCGCCTGGTACAACGGCCTCTCCAAGTCCGAGCGCAAGAAGTACGACAACGAGCAGAAGATCGCGAAGATCCTTCACCGCCAGGACTCCATCCAGCAGATCAAGGACAGCCTCAAGCACATCAAGGACAGCATTCTCCAGAATACCCCGCGTATCCTGGAGACCGCCTACCTTCCCAACGACCTGTACTACAAGCGCCTGGTCACCTGGAAGCATGACCGGTATTTCAACCGGGTAGAGCCTTTCGAGTGGGACACCACCGCGAACTACCATTTCCACGACTATCCTTATCTGAAAGAAGATATCGGCGGCACGTCCCTCGGCATGACCGGTTCCGCCGTCCAGACCTACAACTTCTTCAAGCGGGAGGATCCGCGTTCGACCGTCAGCTACTACGCCCCGTACGAGAGCTGGACCTACACGCCCTCCTCCATCCCGATGTTCAACACGAAGACCCCGTACACGGAGCTCGCCTACTACGGCAACCTGCTGAACTCCGAGACCACGTCCAACGATGACATCCGGATCTTCACCACCCAGAACATCACCCCCGCCCTGAACTACGCCCTGGAATTCAAGACCTACGGCGGAGCGGGCATCCTCCAGAACTCCAAGGCGCGCAACAAGACCGCGTACGCCACGGTCAACTACCTGGGCAAGAAGTATCTGGCCCATGGCGGCATCATCTGGAACTCTGTCAACCGGGCCGAGAACGGCGGTCTCGTCGACATCGACAGGTTCCGGGACACGACAGTGAAGGATGTGCGCGAATTCGAAGTCTACCTCAGTTCCGCGACCAACAAGTATTCCAAGCGGTCGGTCTTCTTCGACCAGTCCGTCCGCATCCCCTTCTCCTTCATCGAGGACCTGAGGCACAAGGGAGACACAAACTATGTACGGAAGGATACCCTGATCAAGGACCTGACCTCGGTATTCCTGGGAACCTCCAGCGAATGGTCGGTGTACAACAAGAAATACACGGATGTGCTCGGTACGTCGGACAAAAACGGAAAGGCCTTCTACAACGACGAATTCTACATCAATCCCGCCAAGAGCGCCGATTCCCTGCACACGATGCGGCTGGACAACCGTGTGTTCCTGCGCTTCCAACCCTGGCACGAGAATGCCGTCGTCTCCAAGCTCGAAGGCGGCATCGGCGACCGCTATCAGTCCCACTATGACCTCCGGCCCGGCAGCTACCTGTACAAGCAGAAATCGGCCAAATGGAACTCGGTCTACGCCTACGCGGGTGCGGAAGGACGCCTCAGCCGCTACTTCGAATGGGACGCCCTGGGACAACTCAACTTCGCCGGCTACGGCGCCGGCGACTTCTTCCTGAGGGGCAAGGCGAAAATCAGCGTATTCCCCTTCCGTCGGGATTCCCTGAGCCCGATCAGTCTCACGGCCCGCTTCGAGACCGACCTCAAGGAGCCGGACTACTACGAGCAGCACATGTACGCGAACCACTATATGTGGGACAACGACTTCTCCAAGACGTCCACCACCCGCATCCAAGGCTCGCTGGACTTCCCGAAATGGAGGATCTACGCCTCGGCCGGATATGCCCTGCTCGCGAACAACATCTACTATGACGCCCTCGGCGTCATCCGGCAGAACAAGGAAGCGATGAGCATCCTCACCGCCGCCCTCCGGAAGGACTTCTACCTGGGCATCTTCCGCACGGAGAACAGCGCCCTCTTCCAGGTTTCCTCCAACGAGGACGTCGTCCCGCTGCCCCGGCTGGCCCTGAACCTGCGCTGGTATCTGCAGTTCCCGATCGTCAGTGAAGAGGTGATGAAGATGCAGATCGGCGTGGACGCCCGCTATAATACCAAATGGTACGCCCCGGGTTTCAATCCCGTCGCGGGCACCTTCTACAACCAGCACGAGGAGGAGTACGGCAACACGCCCCTCTTCGACGTATTCCTGAATCTCCAGTGGAAGCAGGCTTGTGTCTTCCTCAAGATGGAGAACGCCGGCCAGGGCTGGCCGATGAAAAAACATGACTATTTCAGCGCCCACCACTATATCCATCCCTCCCGGATCATCAAGTTCGGCATCACCTGGCCGTTCTATCCGAGTCTCGGCAGCAACAAGAAGATGTCCGACCGGGCCGGTTCCGGCATGAGCGGAGGAGGCAGCGGCGGACCGGGAGGCGGACGGAGCGGAGGACTCGGCGGGATGCTGGGATCTAGCGGCCGTTAGTCTCCCTATATGAAGCGATCCACCTGGAAATATCTGCTGGTCACCGCGATTGTCCTCGTGGCGGCTTTATTCATGCCCCTGAGCATCCGGAAATCCACGGTGGAGAATCCCCCGCTGACGCTCCGCTGCGTCATCGACCTCAAGGGGGAGCCGGTGCGGGGCCTGACCGTGGGCATGAACAAGATCATCCTGCGGGAATTCGCCGACGACCACCACCTGGAACTCGAATTCATCACCCCGGCCGACAGTACCCGCTACCTGGATTCCCTCCGGGACGGCACCGTGGACCTGCTGGTGATGTACCGGGCCGACAGCCTCCATGCCGATGGTTTCATCAGCACGATCCCCTACCGCGACAGCACCGTCTGGGTGCTGCGGGAGGACCGCGGCCGGGAGGTGCGCCTGCTCAATAACTGGATCGCCCAAATGAACGGCAACGGCGGCATCGGCAAAATCGGCAAAACCTACCTGCGCCGCGTGGGCAGCAGTCTGACGTCCATCAGCCCATATGACCACATTGTAAAGCAGAACGCGAACGCGCTGGGCTGGGACTGGCGCCTGCTTTCCGCCATTATCTACCACGAATCCAAGTTCATCAACGAGTCCTGCTCCGACAAGGGCGCCGTGGGCCTGATGCAGATCCGCAACGACAACTACAGCGTGGACACCCTCCTGGACCCGGCAGTGAACGTTTCCATCGGCACCAAGTACCTCTCCTACCTGTCCAACATGTTCGCGGACCGCGGAGCCGACTCGCTGGAGTGCCTGAAACTCACCCTGGCCGCCTACAACTGCGGCGAGGGGAACGTCCTCAAATGCATCCGCACCGCGGAGGATCTGGGCGTGGACCCCACCCGCTGGGACAGCATCGTCTCCATCATCCCGCAAGTCCCCGGCTTCCACGGGAAGCAAACGATCGCCTACGTGCGCGAGGTTCTCGACACGTATGACGAATATGCGGAGGTTTATCCCCGATAGGTTTATTCTGCTTTTACGGTTTGTGCAGGATCCACCCGCGCGATGAAGAGCGTCGGGATGAGGAGGAGCAGCATGATCGCGGCGAAAGCCACCGCATCGGCCGCCAGAATCCAGGGAAGGTCGATATGGACCGGCACGAAAGAGACGAAGTAGTTGGCCGGGTCCAGCTTCAGCAGGTGCGTGGTCTGCTGGATCACGCAGAACAGCAGGCCCACGACATTTCCGGCAATCATTCCCTTCAGGACGACACCCGCCGCCACCCGGAGGAACACCTTCCCGATGGCGCGATCGCTCATGCCCAAAGTCTTGAGGGTGCCGATGGTGGCGATGTTCCGCAGGAGGACGATCAGCAGGCCCGAAATCATGTTCACGCCCGCCACGATGATCATCAGGATCAGGATCACGAGGACGTTGAAGTCCAGCAGGTCCAGCCAGTCGAAGATCTGGGGGTTCGCGCGGACGGAGGAGGTGGCCACGAGGTCAGCCTCGGACGCTTCGCCGCTGAGAACCAGGCGCATGCCGATCTCGTCGGTCAGTTCGTTCACCCAGAAGTTGGTGCGGTGGGACGGGTCCACGGCGACCTCCAGGGCGGAGGCCTCATCGGCACTCCAGCCGCTCAGGCGCTGGATGTCGGAGAGGTTCGCGTACACCACGAGGTTGTCGTCCATCTCCAGCATGTCGCGGTGCACCTCGGTCACATGGAACTTGCGCACCCGGACCTTTTCCCCGATGAAATACGTGGTCATGTCATCCCCCTCCTTCAGGCCGGTGATGGCCGCGAGACGGGTGGGGATGGACACGCACAGGCTGGAGTCCGGGCGGTCGGGGACGCCCTTGACCAGCACGCCGTGGATGACATCGCCGCTGCGGACGATGCCCGCCCGGACGGCGACCGGACGGATGGATTTCACCCCGGGAAGGGCCAGGATGGCCTCCTCCGAGGGCAGATGGGCCGGGACGGGATCCCCTTCCGAGACGATGGAGGTGGAAGGCGCGATCCGGATGTCGCCGGTCAATGCCGCGATGCCGTCCCGTACGGATTGACGGAATCCGGACGAGACGGCCACGGCGATGATGATCACGAGGAAACTCACGGCGATGGACACCGCCGCGAGATTCCCCTGGAACTTGAGTTTCCGCGCTATGAAGCGGTCGGGAGACATCTTACCAGATGTGGACGCGCTCCTCTTCAGGCCGGAACATCGGATCGCCTTCCTGGATGTCGAAGGCGTCGAAGAAGGTCTGGAAGTTGCGGAGGGACACGTTCACGCGGTTCTGCGCCAGCGAGTGCGGGTCCAGATTCGTCAGGCGGGCCTTCTCCTGGTCGGTGATGTTCTGCGCCCAGATGTTGCCGTAGGAGAGATAGAAGCGCTGCTTGGGCGTGAAGCCGTCGATGACGGGCTTGTCCATCTTGCCCTTCAGAGCGTTCTCGAGGGCGGAATAGGCGATGGACAGACCGCCGTGGTCGCCGATATTCTCACCGAGAGTGTAGCGGCCGTTGGCATGGACACCCGGGAGGATCTCCACTGCGTCGAACTGGGCGACGAGCTTGTCGCCGAGGGCGTCGAACTTGGCCTTGTCCTCATCGGTCCACCAGTTCACCATGTTGCCCTTCGCGTCGAACATCGAGCCCTGGTCGTCGAAACCGTGGGACATCTCATGGCCGATGACCACGCCGATGCCGCCATAGTTCACGGCGTCATCCGCGTCCGGATCGAAGAACGGCTTCTGGAGGATACCGGCCGGGAAGCAAATCTCGTTGGTGGTGGGGTTGTAGTAAGCGTTCACCGTCTGCGGAGTCATGCCCCACTCGGTCTTGTCCGTGGGCTTGCCCAGCTTGGTGAGGTTGTCCTGCACGTACCAGGCGCTGGCGTTGCGGAGGTTCTCGTAGTAGGTGTTTTCCGGGTCGATGTTCAGGGTGCTGTAGTCCTTCCACTTGTCCGGGTAGCCGATCTTCACGGTGAAGGCGGCGAGTTTCTCGCGGGCCTTGGCCTTGGTCTCGTCGCTCATCCACTCGAGGGCGTCGATGTGCTCGCCGAGGGCGGTGCGAAGGTTCTCCACGAGGGTGACCATCTTCTGCTTGGAGGATTCCGGGAAGTAGCGCTCCACGTACATCTGGCCGACGGCCTCGCCGAGGAGACTGTTCGGCACGCTCATCGCGCGCTTCCAGCGGGGACGCTGCTCCTGGGCGCCGGCCATCTGGTGGGAGAAGAACTCCCACTGGGCGGTGTAGAAGTCGTCGGACAGGGCGCCGCACTGGCCGGAGACGAACTGGGCGAGGAGATACGCCTTCAGGGTCTCGAGATCGGTCTTCTTGAAGATCTCGTTCAGGCCGTCAAAGTAGCTGGGCTGCTCGACGACGACCAGTTCCTGGGCCGGGACGTTGCAGGCGGCGCAGACGCGGCCGAAACGGATTTCGGGCCACTTGGCGTCGATCTCGGCGGAGGACATCGGGTTGTAGAGGGCCTGCATGTCGCGGTTCTGCTCGCGGCTCCAGAAGATGGGAGCCATGGCATCCTCGACCTTCATGTCCTTCTCGGCAATCTCGGTGGCATTGTCGATACCGGCAAGCGTGAGGGCCTTCTCCAGGAAAGCCTTGTAACCGGCCTTGAGTGCCGCGTTGGTCTCGAGGAGGTAGTAGTCGCGGTCGCCCATGCCCAGGCCGCCCTGGCCCAGGTACAGGACCTGCATGTCGCTGTTGGCCAGGTCCGCGTCGACGCCGGCGTTGAAGAAGCCGCCTTCGCCGTAGAGGTTCATCTTGCCGAGCAGGTCGGCCAGCTCATCCAGGGAGGAAACCGCCTGGATCTCGGCGATATAGGGCTTGATCGGCTCGGCACCCAGCGCGTTGCGGGTGGTGGAGTCGAGGGCCATCCGGTACAGGTCGGAGATCTTCTGGTCCACGGTGCCGGGTTCGGCCTTGAGGGTGGCCATGTTCTCGAAGAGCTCGTTCAGGTTCTTCTGGGTGGTTTCCGCGATGGCGTCGAAGGAGCCGTAGCGGGAGAATTCGGGTTTGAGGGGATTCTTGGCCTGCCAGCCGCCGGTGGAGTACTGGTAGAAATCCACTTTCGGAGAAGTGGTGGGATCCAGGTCCGTCAGGTCCAGAGCCCCCTGTCCGCGCTGGTTGCAAGCAGCAAGGGCGCAAAGAGACATCATAATAAGCGTAACTTTTTTCATATCTATCGTTAATTGTATTTACTTTCCTCGAAGGGCAAGTTTGCAAATTTACATATATTTATACAACTTTGTAGGCTTTTTTATCAGTAATTTATGGCCAAGAACAATATCGTCGTCCGCTATCTCGTCGCGACCCTGGGCCTTATCCTGGTGGCCCTGGGCGTCGCCCTTTCGCTGAAATCCAACCTGGGAACCGCGCCGGTTTCCTGCCCGCCCGCCGTCCTCAACCTCAAGTGGGGCGCCATCTCCTTCGGCACTTTCACCTGGATGATGCACATTATTTTCATCATCCTGCAGATGATCATGCGCCGCAAGGTGCTGGATATCCATTACCTCCTGCAGCTGCTCGCCGCCTTCGTGTTCGGCTACCTCTGCGACGCCTGCATCTGGCTCTTCAAGGACGTGGAGATCACCTCCTACCTGATGAAGATCGTCCTCATCCTCGTGGCGGTCCTCCTCACGGCCGTGGGCATCCGTCTCGAAGTCATCAGCAAGGCCTGGATCCTCGCCGGCGACAAGGTTGTCGATGTGTTCTCGGAAGTGACGGGCATCAAGTTCAGCAACGCCAAAATCGGCGAAGACGTTCTCCTGGTGGCCCTTTCGGCCGCCTTCGCCTGGTTCTGCTTCGGCAGCCCCTGGGGCAACGGCGAACACATCGTCATCCGGGAAGGGACGCTCCTTCTCGCCGCCCTCACCGGCCTGTGCATGAAACTGACGGACCCGCTGGTGGACAAGGTCTTCAAGCCGGTGCTCCATGCATAAGGCCGTCCGGATCTTCAAGGACTGGATGCTGCCCATCGCCATCGTTCTGGGCATCTCCCTCTATCTTTTCTACCACTTCACGCCCGTGCTGAAACCGTACGGGGCGGTCCTGCACAAGGCCGCGTCCGAGGGGCAGCGGCTTATCATCGCCCTGCTGCTGTTCTTCCAGTTCGTGCAGATTTCCCCGCACGACCTACGGCCGCACAAGTGGCACTTCGGGGCCCTTCTTTTCCAGATTCTGGGCTTCATCCTTTTCGCCGGCCTGTCTGCCCTGGCCCCGCAGGGGGCGGGCCGCATCCTGCTGGAATGCGCGATGATCTGCCTCATCTGCCCGACCGCGGCCGCGGCGGGCGTGATCACCAAGAAACTGGACGGCGACCTCGCCGCCACCGTGACCTACATCGTCCTGGCCAATGTCGCCGCGACCTTCCTCATCCCGATGGTCATCCCGATGGTCCGGCCCTCCGCCGACCTGCGTTTCTGGGCCTATGTCCTCCGCATCGCCGGAAAAGTGTTCCCGGTCCTGATCCTCCCCGGCCTCCTCGCCTGGCTCATCCGGTACACGACGCACAAATTGCAGCGCAAGCTTATGCGCTTCGCGCCCAACTCCTTCTATATCTGGTTCTTCGGACTCACCCTCGCGATGGTGCTCGCCTCCCACGCGCTCTTCTCGAACTATCCGGGCACCCTCGCCCTCGCCGGCATTATCTTCGTGTCGATGGCAACCTGCGCCCTGCAGTTCTTCGCCGGACGCCGCATCGGCAAGGGCAGAATGGATTCCATCACCGCCGGCCAGGCCATCGGCCAGAAGAACACCGGCTTCCTGATCTGGCTGGGCTACAACTATTTAACCCCCGTGACTTCCGTCGCCGGGGGTCTCTATGCCATCTGGCAGAATCTGTTCAACAGCTGGGAGCTCTACGAGCACGAGCACAAAGATGGCCGGTCGTAGCCGGCCATGACGACGTCATTCCGGGCTTGACCCGGAATCTATTTCTTCTGATTCATCGCCTCCAGCCGGGCGCTGGCAGACTTCCGATCCACCTCGGTCTCCCCATACTGCGCCATCATCGCCAGATACTTTTTCTCCAGCTTCACATCTTTGATTGTCCGTGCGAGCAGGACGCCGTTGCGGATGGCCGTCATGTCCCCCGGATGCTTCTTGAGCACCTGGTCATAGTACTTGCGGGCCTTCTTGTAATCTTTCTTGCACACGAGCCAGTAGGAGCCGATGTTGTCCAGCAGCATCGGATCGTCCTTCCAGCGGGTAAGCATGTGCTCGGTCAGGCCCTTGAAGGCCTCGGCCGATGAATCCGTACCCAGGCGGAAGAAGGTGAAGCAATAGTCCTGCATCAGGGCCTTGAACACCTCGTCGTCCACCTTCTCCAGGGAACCGTGCGTCCAGGTGGGACGCTTCTGGAAGTTCTCATCGACAAGGGCTTTCAGCGAGGCGAGCGCCATGTCCGGGCTGCCTTTCTCGTAGGCGATGAGGGCGTCGGTGCGCAGCAGGCGGAGGTCCAGCCGTTCCGGGTTCAGCGAGACGGCGCGGTCCAGCGCCTCCAGGGCGAGGCCGAACTGCTCGTCGTCAAAGACGAAATCCTCGAAATAGTTCGCCTTCCTGCCCAGGGAATCGGTCATCGGGATCAGGGGTTCGCGGCCCAGGTAGCGGTCCTGCGGGAGCTGGATCACCTGGGAGGCCTGCGCCTTGTTGAAGCAGAAGGAGAAGCGGGCGAGCAGCTGCTGCAGGTCGTCTGGATAGTCGGCGGCCCATTTGTCCAGGAGGGTTTCGACGCCCACGCCGGAGGCGCCGACGCGGTCGACGAGGTTGTTGTAACGGCGGACGTAATCCTCCGTCGTCTGGGTCTGGCTGAGGAGGGAGAGGGGCAGCGCGAGCGCCACCAGGAAGGTGAGGATTCTTTTCATCGGATATCCATTCTGATTCTGCGGTCTTTGGGATAGAGGTTGTTGCACCGGTTGCCGAGGTTCTTCCCCGGTCCGAGCGGGTGTCCTTGATAGGTCAATGTCAGGAGCCCCCGGGGCGCGTCCGGGATGACGATGGCATCCCCGTGGAGGTACCGGAGGGCGGTTTCCCGGTCCAGGTCGAAGGTCGGATACGGATCGGGCGGCGGGACCGGAAGGTCCGCCTTGAAGAGGGTGAACACGTCGGCGGAACGGATTCCGTCGATGCTTCCATGCTTGCGGAGGACGGCGGCATACTGGCCCTCGCCGGGAACATACCCCGGGAGCAGGGCATAACCGCACTCCGTGCAAACGACGGAATCGAACTCGCCGAAGTCCAGGATTTCGGCCCCGAGCTCGGAGGCGATCCAGTTGACCGTTCCGTCGTTTTCCTGCCGGTTGAAGGTGCAGGTGGAATAAATGAGGATGCCGCCCGGTTTCAGGGCGGACCAGACGTCCGAGAGGATGCGGCGGCTGCGGGCCGCGCAGAAATCGACCGTCTCCATCGACCAGTCCTCAACGGCTTTCTGGTCTTTCCGGAACATGCCCTCGCCGGAGCAGGGAACGTCCGCGACGATGATGTCGAAGACCTGCTTCCCCGTGAAGGCCGATGGATCCCGCGAGACGACGCCCACCCGGGAATCGCCCCAGGTGCGGACGTTCGAGCGGAGCACGCCGAAACGGCTGCGCATGACTTCGTTGGAGAGCAGGGAGAAACGGTCGCCGAAGCGCTCCCGGAGGGAGGCGGCGAGGTCCGTGGTCTTGCCGCCGGGGGCGGCGCAGAGGTCCAGGACGGTCACGCCGGGACCGAAATCGTCCAGCGCGTGACGGAACAGTTCCCCGACGAACATCGCCGAAGAGTCCTGCACGTAATAGCAGCCGGCATGGAACAGGGGATCCAGCGTAAAGACGGGCCTTTCTTTCAAAAGATACCCGTAAGGGCTCCAGGAAACGCGTTCCGCGTCCGGGAACGGGCAGTCGGTCAGTTTGGCGGGATTCAGGCGGATGGATACGGAGGGTTCGCCGGACAGGGCGTCCAGCACGACTTGGGCCCGGTCAGGGCCTATTTCCTCCGGCAGTCTCCGGATGAATGCCTCCGGCAGCATCAGAACTTGAACTGGGAAGGGTCGAAGCCTGCGGGCATCTTGCCGTTGGAGGCGTCCACGAGGCCATCGACAATCTTGTTCAGGCCGTCCTTGATCTTGCCGCCGAGCATCATTTTCATCATGAGGTTGAGGTCGGCCTCCAGCTTGATCCAGAAATCGGTCTTGTACGGATCGTCCTTGGATGCGTCGAAGTGCAGTTCGATGTGGAAGGCGAAGGGAGCGCCGTAGTCCACCAGCTCGATGCGGGAATAGGGCACCCGTTCATGGACCTTCACGCCGATGTTGAAACCCTGCACCGTCGCGGTGATGGTGTCATAATCGGCCTGGACGCCCTCTTTCTTGTCCGCGGGCAGCATCGCAAGGAAGTTGCGCATGTCCACGAACGACATATACAATTCATATGGCTGGCGGGAAACAATCCCGTGCTTGCTTTCAATCTCGGTCATAAAATACTATCTTTGTACCCTGCAAATATAGCAAATATTATGCACAAGATATACTTCGAGAAAAGATGCATCACCATCTGCGGTCCCGCTGACGAGGCCCTTTCGGACCCCAACGCGGTCGAGTTCCATCTCGGGGAAAAGCTGGACATCCACGCCCTCGTGCGGATGTTCGAAGTGCAGGACACCCTGTCCCGCATCTACATTCCCTCCGACGACCCGCAGCGGACCTACCGCCGCCTGTGCGCGGAGTTCAAGGAGGTGAGCGCGGCCGGCGGCCTGGTTTCCAACCGCCGGGGCGACTACCTGCTGATCTCTCGCAACGGCCTCTGGGACCTTCCCAAGGGCCATCAGGAGCCCGGTGAGGATATCGAAATCTGCGCCATGCGGGAAGTGCAGGAAGAAACCGGTGTGGACCAGCTGGACCTGCGCCGCCTCATCTGCATCACGGACCACGTATATTATCGCCACGACATGTGGCACCTCAAGCACACCTGGTGGTACGACATGCTCTACACCGACCCCACCAACCTTACCCCGCAGCGTGAGGAAGACATCACCCGCGCCGCCTGGGTCGCCAAG
>JAFYTP010000006.1 GCA_017558775.1 Bacteroidales bacterium
CGAGAAGATCGTCCTCGGCATCCCCTTCTACGGCCACGGCGACGGGAAGGCATTCGACGATTATGTCGATTACAAGGACATCCACATCGACCAGACCAAGTACACCGTCCAGTGGGACAACATCGCGATGGTTCCCTATGTCACGAACGCGTCCGGAAAGATGGTCCTCACCTATGACGATGCGAAGTCCGTCGGTCTCAAGGCCGAATATGTCCTCCAGAAGAAAATCGCCGGCGCGATGTACTGGAACATCGAGGCCGATGACGCCTCCTTTACCCTGGGGAACGCCGTCGCGGCGCACCTGATCAAGGGCTATGTCCCGAAGCCGAACATGGACCCGACCGCCATCCTCGTGACGAATCCCTATGTCGAGAAGTACCTGGAGGAAGTGACCTACGATGACAACAGCTACAAGACCACCAAGATTCTGGACTATCCCGGCGGCGGCCCCGGTACGGCGGACGTTCCGCCCGTGCACACCATCACCTGGACGGCCGACGCCTCCGCGGGCGCCCTCAACCTGAAGGTCTGGGAAAGCGACTGGAGCCGCGATTACAGCCTCCCCGCCGGTACGGCCAGCCAGGATCTGACCAACCTGGTCCCCGGACGGGAATATCATTTCAAAGTGACGGCCTCTTCAGGCGGCAAGACCGTGGGCGAAGGGTCCTTCAAGACCAAGGGAATGCTGCACCAAGTGTACTTCGAGCCCAACGTGCGCAACGGCCGCGACCTGGGCGGATGGAAGGGCCTGGGCGGTAAGACCGTGGCCTTCCGCAAAATCTACCGCGGCGGACGGCTGGACGGTAAGTATATGAATTCCACCGGAAAAGCGGAGATGCGGGCCGAGGGTATCAAGGCCGAGGTCGATCTTCGCGAGGAGGAGGATGTTCCCTCCAAGTCCCCCCTGGGCAGCGATATCGCCTTTTTCGCGCCCGGTTTCGAAAGCGGCTACAACGAGATGGTCAAACGCAACAAGCCCAAGGTGAAAGAGACTTTCTGTTTCGTCGTCCAGTGCCTGCGGGAGAACAAGCCCGTCTATTTCCACTGCGCCGCCGGCCGCGACCGCACCGGCACCCTGGCCATCCTGATAGAAGGAGTGCTGGGCGTGAGCGAGAGCGACATGGCCAAGGACTATGAACTCACCTACTTCTCTCCCAAAGACTGGAGCATGTCCAAAATGAAGGACGATAACGACGAATATGTGAGAGATGAGAACGGCGACTACGTCTACTACTATAATCACACGCGCTGCAACTACAGCTACCCGTCCGTCCGGAAGACCATTTTCGAAGAAACCGACAGCGGCACCTACCAGGAGCGCATCGTGAAGTATCTGCTTCAAATCGGCGTACCCCAGAAGGACATCGACGACCTGCGGGCCATCATGCTGGAGTAAATCTTTTAACGGCGGGGAATTGCTTCCCTGCCGTTTTTTTCGTACCTTTCGTTCCCGAAACGACACTGAAATAACCACAATACACTTAACTATGTCAGAACCCAAATTCCGGGTAGAAAGCGATCTCCTGGGTGAACTCCAGGTACCCGCCGACGCCTACTATGGCGTCCAGACTCAACGCGCGCTCAACAACTACAAGATCTCCACGACGCGGATGTACCACTATCCCGAGTACATCATCGCGATCGCCTATGTGAAAATGGCCGCCGCCGAGGCCAATGCCGAACTGGGCGTGCTGGACCGCACCATCGCGGACGCCATCGTCAAAGCCTGTCAGGAGATTGTCGATGGCAAGTTCCACGACCAGTTCCCCGTGGACATGATGCAGGGCGGCGCCGGCACCTCCGTGAACATGAACGCCAACGAGGTCATCGCGAACCGCGCCCTCGAAATCCTGGGCCACCACAAGGGCGAGTACCAGTACTGCTCCCCGAACGACCATGTGAACTGCGCCCAGTCCACGAACGACGCTTTCCCGAGCGCCTTCCGCTACACCTTCGTCCGTATGAACCGGCACCTCGAGAAGGCCCTCCAGGACCTCATCGACTCCTTCCGCGCCAAGGGGCAGGAATTCAAGGACATCATCAAGATGGGCCGCACCCAGTTGCAGGACGCCGTTCCGATGACCTCAGGCCAGGAATTCAACGCGTTCGCGAACAACCTCGAAGAGGAAATCGCGAACCTCGAGCGGAACGCCGTGCTCCTGAAGGAGATCAATATGGGCGGAACCGCCATCGGCACCGGCCTCAACGCCGTCCCCGGCTTCGCGGAACTGTGCACCATCCGCCTCTCCGAGTTCACCGGCGACAAGTTCGAGAAGGCTCCGGACCTGGTGGAAGCGACGCCGGACACCGGCGCCTACGTAAGCTATTCCGCGGCACTGAAACGCCTCGCCATCAAGCTTTCCAAGATCTGCAACGACCTGCGTCTCATGGCCTCCGGCCCCCGCTGCGGCCTGCACGAGATCAACCTGCCGCCCATGGCGCCGGGTTCCTCCATCATGCCGGGCAAGGTGAATCCCGTCATTCCGGAGGTGACGAACCAGGTATGCTTCAAGGTAATCGGCAACGACACCACCGTCGCCTTTGCCGCCGAGGCCGGCCAGCTGCAACTGAACGTGATGGAACCCGTCATCGTCCAGTGCATCCTCGAGAGCCAGACCTGGCTGATCAACGTCATGGACACCCTCCGCACCAAGTGCATCGACGGCATCACCGTCAATGTCGAGCACTGCTACGAGATGGTGAAGAACTCCATCGGCATTGTCACGGCCCTGAACCCGTACATCGGCTACAAGGCATCCACCAAGGTCGCGAAGGAAGCCCTCGAGACGGGCCGCAGCGTGTACGACCTCGTGCTCGAGCATGGCCTGATGACACAAGAAAAGCTGGACGAAGCTCTTGACCCTAAGGCCATGACCTCCGCCCATGCTTTCATTAAATAGCCGCTAGCGGATTTCCTTCAACGGAACAGCCTGGAAGGTGATATGCGCCTGGGAACTCTCGTAGAGGATTCCCACGGTGCGTTTATCCACCATCGTGAGGCAGGAATAGCCCCAGCCCTCCCCTTCGTCCAGCAGGCATTCCCGGGTCCAGGTCTTGCCGCCGTCCAGGCTCATCTTGATGGTGATGTTCTTGCGGTCTTTTGCGTCGGCGGGGTTTGAGAACAGAAGGATGTCCTTCTTCAGGGCATTCTCGGAGGCTTTCACTTTCAGGAGACTGGCCATACAGACGGGTTCAACGAGCTGACCATCAGAGATATGCGGCATCCAGGTCCGGCCCAGGTCCGTCGTCGTATAGACAGCACGGCCTGTGCCGCGGTTGTCCCGCATATTGAGCATCAGCACACCCGGTTCCACCTCCACGACCTGGGATTCGGTGGTGTTTATTTTCGCGTATTCGTGGACCTGCCAGGTCAGGCCGCGGTCCTTGGAGTACATAATGCCGGCGGCCGGGGTGCGGTCCGGCGCGGGGTCCTGATGCTGGAACGGAACGACCAATATGCCGTCGTCCATCGTGATGCCACGTCCGGGGCCCTGGAAGGTGAAATTCCAGGCTTCTTGCTTGACTTGGCGCGTCAGGTTCACCGGTTCGGACCAGGTGAGGCCGTCATCTTTTGAGCGCACCATCAGGAGCTGGGGCGTGGTGGCGGGCTCGAAGCCGCTGCCGGCGTTCAGCCACGCCGATCTGCCAGCCTCACCCCCGTGCGTCCACGCCGCAAAAACGAGCAGGTCGCCCGTCACTTCGTCCAGCAAGATACAAGGATCGCCGACCCCGTTCAGTTCCTGCGGAAGACCGCCCCATTCGCCCAGGTCGATGGCGACAATCATCGGCCCCCAGGTGCGTCCACCGTCGGTGGACCGGCTCACGCCGATGTCAATATCCCCCTGCAGGTCCCGGGAGTTCGCGTGACGGATGTCGTACACGCCCACCAGGGTGCCCTTCTTCGTGGTCACCAGGCCAGGAATGCGGTAAGCATTGACACCATCATCTCCCCCGTCGCGCACCTTGCGGGCGAGACGGTGCCTGCGGTTGCCATCTTCTTTAACGGCGAAGCCTTTCGCCTTGATTTTCAAGACGAAAGGCTTCCGGATATCCTTGATGCGAGCCGCATCCAGGTTGATATAGAGGATACCGTCCCGTATGTTCCAGGAGCGTAGCGCCTTGCGGCGCAGTCCCTTGAGAGAGACTTTGAACTCCGGCTCCGTCCCTTCCGGCACCGTCACGGACGCTACCGGGACATCCTGATCCTGGATGACAGGGACTTGAAAGTGTTGGATCTGGACCTGGATGGAGACCCAAAGGGTCAGGAAGATATTCAGTAACATATCAGGCGCTGAGATATTCCGTCGACACCACCCCGAAAAAGCAGAGGACGCCCAAGACCACCAGGATGACGAGCCAGAGGATGAAGATGACCAGGCCCGGGCGCCAGGACGGCGACTTGAAGCCGAAGATCATCCGCACACCCGCATAGATAAGGCCGATCAGGGGCAGGACGATGGCCACGATAGCCAGGACCAGGATCCAGGGCGTGTTGATCATGTCATAGAAGACAGGCACGTTCGCGGAGAGGTCGTCCAGGAAATGGTTCAGCGGCGTGCTGAACAGGACCGGTCCCTTCAGGCCGATGACGGACACCGACGCCAGGCCGGACACGCCGGACAGCAGGACGATGATGCCGAGCACCAGCAGGAGGATCTTGCCCAGTTCGTTTCCGTTCCGGGTGCGGACGGCGTCGCTCACTTCCTTGGCACCCCTTCTGGCCGCATCGCCCACCTCCTTAATGCCGGCGCGGACATTGCGCTGGATGTCGTCCAGCGTGCCTTTGTCGCCCTTCATCGCCCAGCGCTCCTGCGCCGTGCGGGCGGCCGGCATCGCCAGCCAGAGGATGGCATAGGCGGCGAATCCCGCCATCGACCAGACACCGTGCTTCGCTCCGCTGAAGAACAGGATGCAGGTGACGGCGGCGAAAGCGATCCGGATCAGGACGACATCGAAATCCAGGTAGTTGCCCAGACCGGCGCAGACGCCGGCGACGCGCTTATTCTCCAAATCGCGGTACAGCCGCCGCTTGGGTCTTTCCTGCTGGGTTACCGGTTCAACATCCTCGGCCTCGATCCGCTCCGGACGGCCCAGGATGTCCAGGATGCCCTGGATGTCGGCCATTGTGGCGACTCCGTTCCGCCCGCAGCGGTCCAGCAAGAGTTCGGCCATCCTTTCCTCGATGCCTTCCATGATTTCCTTGCCGCCGGGCTGGCCCAGATAATGGGCTTCCAGGTCCTTCAGATACTGTTCCACCTGCACGGAGGCGTCTTTCTCGAGCGTGAAGGCATAGCCTCCGATGCTCACTTTTTCAATTTCCTTCATCGTTTGAGCGTATCAATGCTTAACACCATTTCCTGCCAGGCGGCGTCCATCTCGGCGAGCTGGGCGCGGCCCTTGTCGGTAATTTCATAGTACTTCCGGGGCGGGCCCTGGGTGGACTCCTCCCAGCGGTAAGTCAGCAGTCCCTGGTTCTTCTGCCGGATGAGCAGGGGGTACAGGGTTCCCTCGACCACGATCATGTTCGCGGCTTTGAGTTCATCGATGATATTGGACGCGTAGGCGTCCTTCTTGCTGAGAATACAGAGGATGCAGTATTCCAGCACGCCCTTTCGCATCTGCGAACGGACATTGTCGGTCGTGCTCTCCATATGGCTATCGGTTATAAGATTCCTGCGTGTGATTCTTGAATCGTGCCATGTTCTCCGCGGTGGCGGGGATACCCCGCATCTCGCACTGCTGCGCCGGAGTCATCGCCTTGGGGACGGCAATCCACAGCACTACATAGATCCAGAAGCCGGAGGTACCGGCGAAGAGGGCCACCAGCATGATGATGCGGATGATGGTCACGTCGATGTCAAAGTAATACGCAAGGCCGGAGCAGACACCGGCGACGCCTTTATTGTCCATGTCACGGTACAACTTCTTCGGGACCTTGTCCTCCGGGAAGGCCGAAGTATAGGTGTAACCCGTCTCGGCGGAGCCGTCAGGCATGCCGAGGATCGACACGACCTTTTCCACCAGCTGCAAGGTGACCACCCGGGAGGAGTCCCCCACTTCCTGGTAGAACAGTTCGGAAAGACGCCCTTCAATCTCCTCCATCACTTCCCCCTTCTGGGTCTCAGGGACGGTCAGCTTGTCCCGGAAGTGCCGCAGATAAGCGTCCAGGCGGTTGTAAGCGTCATCATTGAGGGTGAAGTTCCGCCCTCCGATACAGGCATTGGTAACTCGTTTCATTTTATGCAAAATATTTGTTGATGCAAAGATATAAATAATTTTAATTACTTTGCAATACAAGGTACTAATTTTTTCAAAAAATCGACAAAAATGCCGATTTTTCGTGGGGAAAGCTTATTCAGCCGGGGAGAACTCGTCCTTTCCGACGCCACAGTAAGGGCAAACCCAGTCCGCCGGGATGTCCTCGAAGGCCGTTCCGGGGGCGACGCCGCTGTCCGGGTCCCCTACCTCGGGATCATAGACATAGCCGCAGATGTTGCAAACGTATTTCTTCATCAGCAATAGTGTTTTGTGGTTCAAAATGCAATATCGGTAATTTCCGTGAAAAATGCTAACTTTGCATACCAGAAAGAAAATAACTTTTTCCACTAATATGGCTGAATTCAAATA
Organism: Bacteroidales bacterium; assembly: GCA_017558775.1. Classification (GTDB taxonomy): domain Bacteria; phylum Bacteroidota; class Bacteroidia; order Bacteroidales; family UBA932; genus Cryptobacteroides. The sequence continues at coordinate 6,628 of JAFYTP010000006.1, forward strand.
TGCTCCGATGTTTCAGTTGGGTGAAGACACCACTGAATACTACAAGCTCACCTCCGAAGGCGTCTCCGTGGGCGAATTCGAGGGACACGAAATCCTCAAAGTGACGCCCGAGGCCCTCACGATGCTTTCCAATACCGCTTTCCGGGACGTGAACTTCCTCCTGCGCCGCGAACACAACGAGCAGGTCGCGAAGATCCTCTCCGATCCGGAGGCCTCCGACAACGACAAATACGTCGCCCTGATGTTCCTCCGCAACGCGGAGGTCGCCGCGAAGGGCAAGCTTCCCTTCTGCCAGGACACCGGCACCGCCATCATCCACGGCGAGAAGGGCCAGCAGGTCTGGACCGGTTTCGACGACAAGGAAGCCCTCTCCCTGGGCGTTTACAAGACCTATACAGAGGAGAACCTCCGCTACAGCCAGAACGCACCGCTGGACATGTACAAGGAAATCAACACCAAGTGCAACCTCCCGGCGCAGATTGACATCGACGCGGAAGAAGGCATGGAATACAAGTTCCTGTGCGTGGTGAAGGGCGGCGGCTCCGCCAACAAGAGCTACCTCTATCAGATGACCAAGGCCGTCCTGAATCCGGACACCCTCGTGCCGTTCCTGGTGGAGAAGATGAAGACCCTCGGCACCGCGGCCTGCCCGCCGTACCACATCGCCTTCGTCATCGGCGGTACCTCCGCGGAGAAGAACCTCCTCACCGTGAAGCTCGCCTCCACCCACTACTATGACGGACTCCCGACCACCGGCGACGAGACCGGCCGCGCCTTCCGCGACGTGGAGCTCGAGGAGAAAGTCTGGAAAGAGGCCTGCAAGATCGGCCTGGGCGCCCAGTTCGGCGGCAAGTACTTTGCCCATGACATCCGCATCGTCCGTCTCCCCCGCCACGGCGCCTCCTGCCCCATCGGCCTCGGCGTCAGCTGCTCGGCTGACCGCAACATCAAGGCGAAGATCAACCGCGAAGGCATCTGGATCGAGAAGCTGGACGACAATCCCACCCGTCTCATTCCGGAGGCCCTGCGCCAGCCCGGCGAAGGCGGCGGCGTGAAGATCAATCTGGACCAGCCCATCAAGAACGTCCTCGCGGAACTCACCAAATATCCCGTCTCCACGCGCCTGAGCCTGAACGGTACCATTATCGTCGCGCGCGACATCGCGCACGCCCGCCTGAAGGAGCGCCTGGACCGCGGCGAAGACCTCCCGCAGTACTTCAAGGACCACCCGGTGTTCTACGCCGGTCCCGCCAAGACTCCGGCCGGCATGCCTTGCGGCTCCATGGGCCCGACCACCGCGCAGCGCATGGACCCGTACGTGGACCTCTTCCAGAGCCACGGTGGCTCGATGATCATGATCGCGAAGGGCAACCGCACCCAGCAGGTCACCGACGCCTGCAAGAAGTACGGTGGCTTCTACCTCGGCTCCATCGGCGGTCCCGCAGCCGTCCTCTCCTCCGACGGCATCAAATCCATCGAATGCGTGGAATACCCCGACCTCGGCATGGAAGCCATCTGGAAGATTCAGGTCGAAGACTTCCCCGCCTTCATCCTCGTCGATGACAAGGGCAACGACTTCTTCAAGACGATCGGGCTGTAAGCCTCCTCTGAATAATCAAGGCGTCACCTTCGGGTGGCGCCTTTCTTTATTTGATGAGTTTGTAGATCCGTTGCAGAGAGTCCGGCTCGCCGGAGAAGTA
>JAFYTP010000050.1 GCA_017558775.1 Bacteroidales bacterium
AGGGAATCGCCCTTGCAAAGGCCTGGGGCATAGGTTTGACCGCCGGCGCCAAGATTCAGAAGTCCATCAAGGCCGATGTTGAGTCGCTCCTTGAGTATGCCGTAGAGCACCGTGACGGTGGCTGGTACTATCCCAATGCCGTTATGCCCTGGCGCGGCCTGCTTGAAAGCGAGGCGTATGCCCATGCGCTGCTCTGCGGGTTGCTGGATGCAGAAGGGAAGGCATCCCCCTCCGCGTCGCTTCGCGACCCTGTACGGGCAAATGCTCCGGGGAATGCCTCCCCTTCTGCCATTGCTGACGGCATTCGTCTCTGGCTGATGCTGCAGAAAGAGACGCAGAAGTGGGATGCGGACCCGGCGTTTGTGGATGCCATTGATGCTATACTTCATGGCTCACAGGAGGTGCTGGACACCAAGGTGCTGGTGCTGTCTGCTACTTATGAGGCGCCGTTCCAGGATATCAAGGCCGCAGGAAATGGTTTTACTATCGAGCGTAAGTTCTTCCTGAACGGTGTTGAGATTGCTCCCGGTGCGGAAATTTCCGTGGGAGACAAGATTACGGTGCTTTATAATATATGGAATGCAGAGAACCGCAGCTTTGTGAAGCTGGACGCAGGGCGGGAGGCCGCGCTGCAGCCGGTCCGCCAGCTTTCCGGCCTCTCAGGCTGGTCCATGTACCGCAACGTGAAGGCAGAACGCACGGAATACTTCTGGGAAACCTGCCCTGAGGAGGGTATCAAGCTTGAAGAGGAGTTCTACGTGACCCGCGCCGGCCGCTTCACCGCCCCCGTGCTGGTAATCGAGTCCCTCTACGCACCCCATTACCGTGCTAACAGTGCCTATCGTGCTCCTTTGGCCGTTATAACAGACTGACCTTGCGCACTGCGCGTGTTTGGTAATTTATTGATTTACAGTTGTTTACATGTTTCTCCCGGGTGCTCCACCACCCGGGAGAAATGCATAAATACTTGATTATCAGCGGGTTGCATAATACGCCCTGGTGGGTTGCTGGTATTTGTGAGCTTTTTAGACTTGCACTGAATGTGTCCAGGCTCTGCCAAAATGTCAGTTAAGGCAACATGGCACGGGCGTTGATTATATGTTCGTGCCACATTTATTTGGCAGAACGTCATCCCTGGACTTGTTTTGGGGAACTAAGAGCAAGAACATATAAAAACATATTAATCATGCTTAAACCTTTAGGAACAAGAGTGGTTGTAGAGCCCAAAGAGGCCGAGACCATGACCGCCGGGGGCCTTTACATCCCGGATAACGCAAAGGAAAAACCCCAGCAGGGCGTCATCGTGGCAGTAGGTCCCGGCTCAAAGGACGAACCCATGGAGGTCAAGGTTGGTGAAACCGTCCTTTACGGCAAGTATGCGGGCACAGAGGTCACCGTAGACAACAAGAAGTACCTCATTGTTAAACAGTCTGATATTTTGGCAATCCTCTAGATTCTTCGGGCCGGCCCTTCGGGTCCGGGCTCAGAATGACAAAACGCCAAAAGACACCAGTTGTCATTCTGAGCGAAAGCGAAGGACTTGCAATGACACCATGTTTGTCATTCTGAGCGAAGCGAAGAATCTAAAAAATCTAATTGATTATGGCAAAAGAGATTAAATTCAATACAGACGTCCGCGCCGCGATGAAGGAAGGCGCAGATGCATTGGCAGATGCCGTGAAGGTAACACTTGGTCCTAAAGGCCGCAATGTGGTTATCGCAAAGAAGTTCGGTGCACCGCAGATTACAAAGGACGGCGTAACCGTAGCAAAGGAAGTTGAGCTGGAAGACCAGTTCCAGAACATGGGCGCACAGATGGTCAAGGAAGTTGCTTCCAAGACCAACGACCAGGCCGGTGACGGTACCACCACCGCAACCGTGCTGGCACAGGCAATCCTTGGCGTGGGCCTCAAGAACGTGGCCGCAGGCGCCAACCCCATGGACCTCAAGCGCGGCATAGACAAGGCCGTTGCAAAGGTTGTGGAAAACCTCAAGGCACAGAGCCAGCCCGTAGGTGAAGACTACTCCAAGGTAGAGCAGGTGGGCACCGTGAGCGCCAACAACGACGCCCATATCGGCAAACTCATTGCCGACGCAATGGCAAAGGTTAAGAAGGACGGCGTTATCACCGTTGAAGAGGCCAAGGGCACAGAGACCGAGGTCAAGGTTGTGGAAGGCATGCAGTTCGACCGCGGCTACATCAGCCCCTACTTCATGACCAACGGAGACAAGATGGAAGCCGTCCTGGACGACGCCTACATCCTCCTCACGGACAATAAGATCTCCAACATGGAGGACCTGATGCCGGTTCTGGAACCCGTGGCACGGGAAGGCCGCAGCCTTTTGATTATCGCCGAAGATGTTGAGGGACAGGCTCTTACCACACTTGTGGTGAACCGCCTCCGTGACACTTTGAAGGTGGCCGCCGTCAAGGCCCCGGGCTTCGGCGACCGCCGCAAGGAAATGCTCCAGGACATCGCCATTCTCACCGGCGGCGTCGTCATCAGCGAGGAGCGCGGCTTCACCCTGGCCAACGCCAACGTGCAGATGCTGGGTAAGGCCGAGAAGGTCACCATCACCAAGGAGAACACCGTCATCGTGGGCGGCGCCGGCGAGGCCTCGGCCATCAAGGACCGCGCCGACCAGATCCGCAAGCAGATCGAGACCACCAAGTCCGACTACGACCGTGAGAAGCTCCAGGAGCGCCTGGGCAAGCTCGCCGGCGGTGTCGCCGTCATCTATGTGGGCGCGACCAGCGAGATTGAGATGAAGGAGAAGAAGGACCGTGTCGATGACGCCCTGAACGCCACCCGCGCCGCGGTCGAGGAAGGTTACCTCCCGGGCGGCGGTGTCGCCTACATCCGCGCCGCCGAGGCCCTGAAGGGACTCAAGGGCGACAACGAGGACGAGACCACCGGTATCCACATCGTGGCCCGTGCCATCGAGGAGCCGCTCCGCCAGATCGCCGGCAACGCCGGTGTCGAGGCTTCCGTGATCATCAACAAGATCCGCGAGGGCAAGGCCGACTTCGGCTATAACGCGCGCACGGGCGAGTACGTGAATATGTATGAAGCCGGTGTCATCGACCCGACCAAGGTCGCCCGCGTGGCCCTCGAGAACGCCGCCTCCGTGGCCGGTATGTTCCTCACCACCGAGTGTGGTATCGTGGACATTCCCGAACCCGCTCCGGCCGCTCCGGCCATGCCCGCCGGCGGTATGATGTAAAATTTACACCTGTCATATTTTTAGGGAAGTTGCGTGGAATTCCGCGCAACTTTCTTATTTTTGCGATTATGAAGAAACTGTTTTTGCTGGCAGCCGCAGCGCTGCTCTCCGTGGCGGTATCCGCCCAGACCCTATCGTTGAAGGTGCCAGAGAACGTGCCCGAGGCGGCTCGCGAGGTGCTGGTACAGCGTTTCACCCAGATGCTCCAGGGCGCCGGCGTGACTGTCGGCGAGGCGGGGGAGACCCTCATCGTCGAAGGCGTCGTCACCGACAAGATGGAGACCCCGGGATCGGCTTCCCAGACCGCCCTCAGCATCGACATCAAGGCCTCCCTGGTCCGCGACGACGAAGTCCTGGTGGAGAACACCTGGCCGGTCAAGGGCGTCGGGGCCGATGAGGAAGACGCCTGGCTCCGCGCCGCCAAACAGATCCTGCCGCGTTCGAAGGCCGCGCTAACCTTCATGGACGCGCTCAAATCCAAATTCTGAAACCTATGAGACATCCGTTATTGACCACCTCCTGCCTCCTTCTGCTGGCTATCGTGGCCGGTTGCGGGAAGAAAGATGCGGGCAAGGGTCGCTGGGCCCCTGCCGAAATCCCCATCCAGACCCCCTGGACCGCCGAGGTGTCCCCGGCGAACGCCCATCCGGAGTATCCCCGCCCGCAGCTAGTGCGGGAGAAATGGGCCTCGCTCAACGGTTTGTGGGACTATGCCGTCACGAAGGCCGATGCCCCGCAGCCCAAGAAGTGGGACGGGGAGATCCTGGTCCCGTTCTGCATCGAGTCCTCGCTTTCCGGTGTGGGCCGTCGGGTGAGCGCGGAGGAAGCCCTCTGGTATTCCACGACTTTCCGGGTCCCCTCCAAATGGAAGAAACAACGGGTGATGCTCAACTTCGAGGCCGTGGACTGGGCGACGGACGTCTATGTCAATGACCAGCTGGTCGGCCATCACACCGGCGGCTATACCGCCTTCTCCTATGATGTCACGCCGTATTTGAAAAAGCGCGGGAAGCAGAAGCTCGTCCTGCGCGTCCAGGACGGCACCAACAACGGCGAGCAGCCCTGTGGCAAGCAAGTCACGAATCCGAGCGGCATCTGGTATACCCCCGTCACGGGCATCTGGCAGAGCGTCTGGATCGAGCCGGTGCGCAGCGCCGCCGTCACCTCCTACCTCGCCGTCCCCGACATCGACGCGGGCGCCGTCGACGTGACGGTTTATGCCGATGGTGTCACGGAAGACGACCGAGTGGAGATCTGGCTCCGCGAAGGCGGCGTGGGATATTCCGCCGATAAGCCCGGGAAGACATCGACAGTAGCCTTTGCCTCCGTCGTCCCCGGCAAGCCCGTGCGCATGACGGTGACGGACCCGAAGCTGTGGTCTCCGGAGTCTCCGTTCATCTATGAGCTGGCGATCCAGCTGAAGCAGGGGAAGAAGGTGGTCGATGAGGTCCGCGGCTACACCGCCCTGCGGAAGACCTCCGAGGTGGTGGATGCCGTCGGGTTCAAGCGCATCGGCCTGAACAATGAGCCGTATTTCCAGTATGGACCGCTGGACCAGGGCTGGTGGCCGGACGGGTTGTATACCGCCCCGACGGACGAGGCGCTCCGCTTCGACCTTGAGAAGACGAAGGACTTCGGCTATAACATGATCCGTAAGCACATCAAGGTCGAGCCCGCGCGCTGGTATTATTGGGCCGATGTGCTGGGCATCGTGGTCTGGCAGGATATGCCTTCCATCGGCGGCACCCACGGCGGCCGTTGGGAGATGTGGAAATGGGCCTCCCCGCAGGACGACCGCGACTTGACGGAAACCGCGAAGGGTACCTATTATAAGGAATGGGGCGAAATCATCGCCCAGCTGCGGAACCATCCGTCGATTGTCGCCTGGGTTCCGTTCAATGAATCCTGGTCGCAGTTCGACACCGAGAAGGTGGTCGAGTTCACGCGCTCGTGCGATCCCACGCGCCTGATCAATTCCGCTTCCGGCGGCAACTCCTATCCGGTGGGCGACATCTTCGACAGCCATAACTATCCGAACCCGTCGATGAAGTTCACATCCGGCGGAAAGCAGATCGACGTGCTCGGCGAATACGGCGGAATCGGCTGGCCGGTCGAGGGCCATCTCTGGCAGTCCGACAAGAACTGGGGCTATATAGAATATAAGAGTGGGGAAGATGTCCTTCAGCAGTACTCCGCATACGCCGAAGATCTGAAGAAAATTATCTCGCAAGGGGTGTCCGCGGCCGTCTATACCCAGACGACGGATGTCGAAGGCGAGGTGAACGGTCTGATGACGTATGACCGAAAAATCGTCAAAATGGACGAAAATCGCTTGTGTGCTGTAAATCAAGCAGTTATAGATTCGATGGAAAAATAAATAAAAAAATTTCAAAAAAATTTCCGCGAAAAATTTGTGAGTTCGAAAAAAAGGTGTACCTTTGCAATCCCGTTCGGCAACGAGCGGGTTTTTAACGCCCAAAACCGCAAGGTTTGGGACCCAAAAAGTTCATTGAAAAGACTGAAAGGAAAGTACAAGCAAGTACCGAGATATTGTAACAGATATCAACTTTAAACGAGCGTCAGTTTCTTTAGAGAAACAGTGCCAAGGACAAGCTAAGAATTATAAAGATTATACAATGAAGAGTTTGATCCTGGCTCAGGATGTACGCTTGCGGCTGTCTTAACACATTCAAGTCGAGGGGCAGCGCGGGTAGCAATACCTGGCGGCTACCGGCGAAAGGGTGAGTAACGCGTGAGCAACGTGCCCGTATGTGGGGGATAGTCGATGGAAACGTCGCGTAATACCCCGTAACATGAGGAACCGCATGATTTCTCATTGAAAGATTTATTGCATACGGATCGGCTCGCGTGCCATTAGCTAGTTGGCGGGGTAACGGCCCACCAAGGCGACGATGGCTAGGGGTTCTGAGAGGAAGGTCCCCCACATTGGAACTGAGACACGG